>NZ_PNDU01000290.1:0-21676 GCF_005886635.1 Pseudoalteromonas sp. S558
ACCAAGCTGCATAAATCTTTGAACAATTTAACGAATTAAATTGCACTATAAGGTCCTTAAAAAATTTCATTTAGAACAACTAGATACAAAAATTTTGCCTAGTTCTAGCGCTATTTTCTTAACGCTAAATAGACCCCATATATAAGCAGATTGATATAATATAAAAAAGCCTCGTTGGTATAACCAACAAGGCTTTTAAATCAATTAATGAAAACATTATTAGATTTTTGTGAACGCATCTTGTAATGGTGGCACAACTTGCTTTTTACGACTCAGTACACCATCTAACCATACTTTATCATTTTCTGGTTTTACACCATAAGCTTGCTCAACTAAGTTTGCATCGTCAGATACAATTAGCATTTCTGAGCCTTCTTTCATGATATCGGTAAGCAGTAAAAATACAGAATGGCGGTTGCCTTCTTGTTTTAGCTTAGCAATATCAGCAGCAAGATCTGCTTTAATATCATCAAAAACAGCAAGGTCGATTACTTCTAGCTGGCCAATGCCTACTAAATTACCGTTCATGTTGAAATCTTTAAAGTCACGCATGACTAAATCACGCGCTGGTGTGTTTTCTACAGCAGACTTAACGCGGAACATATCCATGCCAAGCTCTTTAAAATCCTCAATACCTGCAATTTCTGCTAGGGCTTCAACGCATTTAATGTCGGCAGTGGTACATGTTGGCGATTTAAATATTACGGTGTCGCTTAAAATAGCGCATAGCATAATGCCTGCGATGTCTTTTGGGATTTCTACACTGTAAAAGTCGTACATCATTTTAATAATGGTGTTTGAACAACCAACAGGGCGGATCCAACATTCAAGCGGAGTCGATGATGTTAAGTCACCTAGCTTATGGTGATCTACCACGCCAACAACACGAGCTTGGTCGATATCATCGGGTGCTTGTGTTTTTTCTGTGTGATCCACAATGTAAACATCTTCACCAGCGTAGCTTAATTTTAGCTCTGGTGCTTCGAAACCAAATTTATCAAGAATAAACTGCGTTTCTGGTGAAATTTCACCAAGACGTGTTGGAATCGCTGGCTCATCGATTTGGTTTTTTAAATACGCGAGTGCAATTGCACCACAAATAGAATCTGAATCTGGGATTTTATGGCCCACTACATACATAGACATTGACGGAACTCCTATAAATTTGCCGATATTCTAACAAAGTATGTAGGGTTTAACATATAGACAGTGCAATTAAGTTTTAGTTACACTTTAAATTCTTGAATTAATTGGGTGTGTAAATATGCGACTGGGCCGCAAAGGTTGGAACAACGTTATTATATTTTCGATGTTGATTATGATCTTCTTTTTAAATGGCTGGCATAAACAACTTTTTAGCAATATCGATGCGCCTTCAATGCAGCCGGTATTGCCAGTACTGAGTTTTGTTTTGACCCTTGAGTTTGTCGATCAAAAAATTGAACGAATTGGCACTAGTTGGCGTACAACTGCGTTACAAAATGACGTATCTCTTCGTTGGCTGCCGTCTGAGCAGCAGCTTGGTGAGCTTATCAACCGTTGGCAAAGTATTGAGCTTATAAATGTTAATGAGTCGGTTGTGTTTAATCCTAGAGCGCCTTTATATGTCGCTACATTTGAGTTAGCAGGGGAGAGTTTGCCATGGATTTATTTGTTGTATAAAGATAATGCGCATTATTACTTACTTGAAAAAAGTAGCCAACGAGTACTTAAGCTTGATTTAGCGACTGCGAAGCAGTTATTTCCTAGTTTTGATTTTTCATAAAGTGAGTCTAATTAATGCCTGAGTTACCAGAGGTAGAAGTGAGCCGAATGGGGATCACTCCCCATATACAGAACCAAGTTGTTACTAAGGTAAACATTTACAATGCCAGTATGCGTTGGCCAGTGCCTGATGATGTTTATCAACTAGAAGGGTTAACTGTAACAAGCATTGAACGACGAGCTAAATACTTACTGTTACATTGCCAACTTGGTAGTACTATTTTGCATTTGGGAATGTCGGGTAATTTACGTGTAGTAGATAAAGCTGAGCCATTAAAAAAGCACGACCATGTTGAGTTTATTTTTGGTAATGGTAAGGCGCTGCGTTTAAACGATCCTCGTCGTTTTGGTTGCTGCTTATGGCAAGAGCCAGGAGAGGTACACAAGCTGCTTTCTAAGCTTGGTCCTGAGCCGCTTACAGATGATTTCTTTGCTAAACGCGTGTACGAACAATCGCGCAATAAAAAAGTGCCCGTAAAGCAGTTTATTATGGATAACGCTGTGGTTGTTGGGGTCGGTAATATTTACGCGAATGAATCACTCTTTAAAGCCGGTATTCATCCCAAACGAGAGGCTGGTAAAGTATCACTAAAGCGTTATCAGGCACTTATCCCTATTATAAAAGACACGCTTGCTGCGGCCATAAAACAAGGTGGAACAACGCTTAAAGATTTTGCACAAAGCGATGGAAAGCCAGGTTACTTTGCTCAAGAGTTATTAGTTTATGGACGCAAAGGAAAACCGTGCATGACGTGTGAAAACAAATTAGAAGAAATTAGATTGGGGCAGCGCAGTACTATTTTTTGCTCAAACTGCCAAAAGTAGATTACTTGAATTTAAAATATACGGTCAATTTAATTCGATTGGCCGTATATTTTAAAGCTCGAATGGTGCAATACCTACAGCTTTGATTTTATAGCCTGTTTGGGCTATCTCTCCTGACCATGATTCAGTGCTTATTATTCCTGTGACCACAATTGCGTCGTATAGGCTTTCAATAGGCACACCGCCTTTAATTGTTACATGCACTATTTGATTAGGTGGTGGCGGCGGAACGTGTATGCAAGCGCCAAAGTACGGCACCAGTAAAAACTCGGTAATGACTTCACTGTCACCCTCAAGCGGCACAACAAAGCCAGGTAAGCTAACCGATTGTCCATTTAGCTCTTTTACAATGGGGGCATCTAAATCGGGCTGCACCCAGTTTTGCTCACTACCGTCGTGATTAGCTTGAGTTTGTGTGTCTATTTGTACGTGATTTTTAGGGATTAAGTCCTCCCAAAAAATTTCTTTTGGTGGGTTCGCGTTACTTATAAAGCTGCTTATTAGTAAGCACACTAGCGCGCTGTAATAAAATGTTGTTTTAAAAAAAGTCATAAACTACCTAATAATTATGTTTTTATACTCATGCCATCGCTGAGCGAATAAAAGTAAGCGCGTGTAGCGGGTATTAAGCCAATAATAAAGCCAGCAATCATAATAACGCCGATAAGTGTGAGTTCATAGCTAGAAAGCATAGCTATGTTAACGCTAATACCAGCGTGGCTTTGCAAATAAGAGCCACCTGTAAATAGTGCTAAGTAATATAATGCACAGCCCACTATGCAACCCAGTAATGTTGTAAATAATGATTCGATACTAATGAGCGTAAATAACTGCCATGGGCGAGCACCTACTGAGCGTAATATGGCAAGCTCACGCCGACGCTGACTTAAGTTGGCAAGCAGCGAGGTTAGCATACCAAGTAAGCTTACCAACACAATTACGGCTGAAAACAACATCAGTACTTTTTCTACAATGGCGAGCATTTGCCATAATTCTTTAAGTGTGACCGTTGGCATAATGCCAAGCAGTGCTTCTTTTTTATATTGATTTATATTACGCCTAATTTGCAATGTGTATAAAGGCGATTTAAATCCCATTAAAAACGCAGTAATTTGCTTTGGATGGCCAATTAGGCTGTTATGTTCGTCATGGTCATGGTCATGGTCATGGTCATGGTCATCGCCAGAATTGTTGCCGTGGATTAAATCGATAGCTGCAAGCGGTATATGTAGCGTTTTATCAACGGGTGTTCCTGTGGGATTTAAAATTCCTACTACTTTAAACGGATTATCGTCGTGGTGATGAAAGCTTGTGTTGCCCATGCCGTGAGATATAACAATAGAGTCGTTAAGTTTATACCCTAATGCAGTTGCGACATCATTGCCGAGTACCACCTCGTTAATGGCATTAAAAGCGTGACCCTTGTTAAAGCTTAAGCTTTGCTTTTTTGCAAAACGATAATGGCTAAAGTAATCAAGTGTTGTACCCAGTACAGCTTGGCCTTTGTGACTGTCGCCTAGGCTTATAGGTATACTCCATTTTACACCACGCTGGCTTGTTATATATTCATAGCTTTGCCAACTTACGTTATTGTTGGTGTGGCCAATTCTAAATACAGAGGAAAGCAGTAATTGTATATCGCCAGTGCGTGCGCCGACAATTAAATCAGTGCCCGAAATTGTATTACTAAAGCTACTTTTTGCATCAATGCGTATACGCTCAACGCTAAGCAGTAACATAACACTAATGGCGATTGTAAAGAGCGTTAAAAGCACACTGGTACGACGATTTAATAGGCTTTTGTAAGCAAGTTTAGCAAGGATCATAGCGGCTCCTGCAAGCTGATAAGATCAACTGAGCGGTCGAATAACGGTTTTAAACTTTCATCATGGCTTACAAACACCAAAGTACTGTTTGAGTATTTGGCTTGTTCAAACAGTAATTTAATAAAGTTTTCACGGTTTTGGGTATCGAGCGCAGATGTAGGCTCGTCCGCTATTATTAGTTCTGGGCTGCCAATAAAAGCGCGGGCCGCGGCAACACGCTGCTGTTGACCTGTGCTTAGCTCTGCAACATTTTTATTATATTGTTGCTCGCTTAAGCCAAGTGCGTTTAGTAAGCGCTTGGCTTCTTTGGTTAAAGTAGTGGAGTGTTTTAATGCTTGGCGCTGACGTATTTTAGAAAATTGACACCCTAGAACCACGTTTTCGAGGGGGGTTAAATAAGGCAATAAATTAAAGTTTTGAAAAATAGTGCCAATATGATCCGCTCTAAATGCATCTCGCTTGGTGTTACTTTGCGTATTTAAATTTTGACTTAATATTACAACATCGCCGCTGGTGGCGGTATTTATTCCCCCAAGTAGAGCAAGCAGCGTTGATTTACCAGAGCCACTAGGGCCATGTAAAAAAACATGTTGGCCTTTTTTTATAATTAATTCGCTGATGCTAAGCGTGGGGGCGTTATCGTTTTTATGCCATTTAAAAGTGACGTTTATTAGATTGATCATTGTTTGGCTTTACCATTTCCAATAATTAAGTTTTTTACGCATTTTAAATTGTCGAATAAAATTGAGCGGTTTAGATTTTAACTTTTCATTACTTAGTAAAAATTCATTGGTTGCGACAAGTACTCGTTCACTTGATTGCCCATCAGAGTATGGATGTAATTCTTGGCAATAGCTTTCAATATTTTCCATTAACTCTGGCGGGTAAGTTAACGCATTATCTATAGCACCTTCAACTTTGTTCGCATCAGTTACATTGAGTAAATGTTTTTTAGGGTCTTGATTGCAAAATGTGACGACAGGTTTTCGCTGTAACAAAAACATTAATAATATAGACGAGGTGTCGCATAACATAACGTCGGCAGATTTTAATAAAGGAATCACATCATCTGTTTCTATAAAGGTTAAATTGTTATTGCTCAATGCTTTATATTTATTTACCCACTCAAACGGCATTTTTGGATGGAACTGCATCAAAATGCGCCATTTTCCTGTTTCACTAAATTGTTTTATTTGTTTATAAAGCTTAGGCGCAAGTGAAAGTCGTTTAGAAAAAGTAGAGCATATTAATAGGGTTGGCCTTGAATCGAATTCGTCTACGTAAGAGCGAGTAGGTTCATTTTTAAATAGACGATCTAAAGGAGGCCAGCCTGTTTGTGTTACTTTAAAGTAGCCCAGCCTCTTTTGTAAAGCACTGAATGGGGTTGTGGTATTAGGGCCTTGAGTACAATAAAGATCAAAACATCCTCTGGCTTTAAGATGATCGTTTTCACCTTTTCTATTTAATTTACCAGCATCAAAGCCATGAAACACTGCAACCTTTTTGCCTGGTAAAAAGGTTGGTATTAAATTGGCTGGAGCAAAAATAGCATCGGGCGACCACTTATGAATGTCTTCAATAGAATAAAGCTGCTTTTCACTATCGGTCAAAAAATCTGGATTGACATCTTTGCCTTCTAAAAACCAACTTACCTGACCACCATGCGCTAATATTTGCTGCTGTAATGGCCTCAAAATAGCGTATGAATAATTTTGAGAAATATACATTAGGTATTTTTTATTTTTTGTGGCGGTTAGGTAGTTCAAGGTATCTCCTTAGGCTAGTTAGCATACTAAGTTTACCCTATTATTACAGCTATATAAATATTCACCGTTTTTTGTTTTCAGTGCAAGATTGAGCTTTTTCATGGGGTGGATTATTATACCGCCCATATAACCCCAAACCATACTTTGCTCTTTGAGCACCCCTAACCCCGGAGATAGCATGACTAGCTATAAAGTTTTAGACGTAAACGATGATTTACCCATTCGTACCAAAGGTGAAGTACACAGCGGTAAGGTTCGTTCAGTTTATTGGTTAACTGATGACGATAGCGCGCGATTAATTAAAGAAAAAAGCTATAAAGTACCTGCGGGGACTGAATTAGCTATTATGGTTATTTCCGATAGAATTTCTGCATTTGATTGTATTTGGCAGGGCGAAAATGGCTTAAACGGTGTGCCAGGTAAAGGTATAGCGTTAAACTCAGTGGCAGCCCATTGGTTTAAGTTATTTGATAAAGCAGGCCTTGCGGGTAACCATATTGTTGATATTCCGCATCCTTATGTATGGATTGTGCGTAAAGCGAGTACTGTTAAAGTTGAAGCGATTGCACGTCAATATATTACCGGTAGCATGTGGCGCGATTACGCAAAAGGCGTTCGTAACTTTTGCGGTATTGATTTACCTGAGGGCTTAAAAGCAAATCAAAAGCTCGATAATGTACTCATTACACCATCAACTAAAGGTATTATTGAAAGTATTGCCGACATTCCAGCTGTTGATGATGTAAATATTACCCAGGCTAATATCACTAATAACTTAGACGTATTTAATTTTAAATCGGCAGATGATGTAACCAAATACGAAAAGTTATTAGTTGAAGGCTTTAAATTAATTAGCGATGAACTTGCAAAGCTTGCGCAAATTTTTGTTGATACAAAATTTGAGTTTGGTTATGTAGAGGATTTAAACGGCACGCAGCAACTTATTTATATTGATGAAGTAGGTACTCCCGATTCATCACGTATTTGGGATGAAGCTTCTTATCGTGAAGGTAAAATTGTCGAAAATTCTAAAGAGGGCTTTCGTCAGTTGCTTATTAATAATGTGCCTGAAAGCGACGTATTATTAAATAAAGATCGCATGGGCGAGCGTGAACAACTGGCTAAAGATTACATTTTACCGGAATCAGTAATGCTTGAGGTGTCAAACACCTACGTAGGTATTGCTAGTAAGATTGTTGGCAAAGAGATTGTCATCCCTGAAGATCCTCGTAAAGAAGTGATTGCTATTTTAGATAACGATTACGGACTAATTGTTAAAAAGTAACCCTAAAGGATTAAGTAGACCAGTGGCTAAGTCTTTATTTTTAGTTACTGGGCTATAGTTCTTGCAATTAGTCCCTGTCTCAAATTAACTTAACCTAATATTAATCGTTGGGTGTTGTTATGTTTAAACGGGTATTACAGCGTTGTGTGAAAAATTACTGTTTTTTAATTACCTGTTTTCTTTTTAGTCACTCAGCTCTGGCTGAAAATATTGAGTTAGTCGTTAAAGATCAATATGGTCAACAATTAGCAGATGCGGTAATTGAATTAGAACAAATAAATAAGCCGTATTCGCCAGCTCCTCGTAGCGTTGCTATTATGGATCAGGTTCACAAACAGTTTTTACCTGAGCTATTAATTGTACAAAAAGGGCAGCGAGTGAATTTTCCTAATAGTGATAACATTCGTCATCATGTGTATTCTTTTTCACAAGCTAAGCCATTTCAACTAAAGTTATATTCAGGGCAACCAAAAGATCCAATTACTTTTGAGCAACAAGGCGTTGTTGTGTTGGGGTGTAACATTCATGATTCTATGGTTGGCTATATTTACGTAGCAAGCAGTGAACGTGCTTATAAAACAGATGAACAAGGCCGCATTGAGTTACCTTTAAATGATTTTCCTCCGCAAATTAGTGTATGGCACCCTTTGCAAACTGAGTCGTTGGAGAGTAAAAAAATCATAACAATTAATGATAAAAGTGATTTAGTAGTAACAATAAATACTTCATCACCATCGCCACGTAATACGTTTGGCAGTAAATTTAAGGCTGGTAATGACTAATAGTTTAAAAAATCGTATAACCATACTTTGTGTTGGCTTGGTGTTATTAACTACTATGGTCAGTTTGTTTAGTTTTTGGTGGTCTACAAGTAAATTTCAAGAAGAGAAAGTTAATCAAGATATTAGCGTAGCGCAAAACGTTTATAAGCAATATTTAAAATCAAAAGAAAGCTTACTATTAACAGCAGCTAAGGTACTTACCTCTGACTTTGGCTTTAAGCAAGCTGTTGCTACGCGTGATGCAGGAACTATAAGCAGTGTGCTATTTAATCATAGCCAGCGTATAGATGCTGAGCTTATGATGTTGATTGATTTGTCAGGGACGCTAATTTCAGCTAACACCAGTGAAGATCATTTTGCCCACGATTTACGACCATTGATGAAAGAGTTATTAAATGCCCCTGAACAATCTAGTTTTGTTGTATTAAACAAAGAACTTTATCAAGTTATCCTACTACCAGTAAAAGCGCCACGTACAGTGGCTTATAGTTTGGTTGGCTTTAAAATTGACGATAGTGTTGCGAGCGAACTTAAAAACTTAACCGGTATGGATGTGAGCTTTATAGGGAGTGCGGATGACTTGGTTATTAGCTCGTTAGTTAAGCGCCCTGAACAGTTTGATCCTGTTAATTATTTTAATACACTCACTACGTCACGCTTTTTTAGTGAATATTTAGTGTACCGCAATCGCGATATAAACCTACCTTCATTACACAGCCATCCGATTATTATATTACTTAGCGCTGATTTAACGCAAAGCTATAGCGATTTTGAAAAGCTATTTTTGACCTTAATGGTATTGGCTATTTTGACCTTATTTGTGGGCGTAGTTACCAGTAGTTTACTGGCTAATAATTTAACCACCCCCTTGACTCAATTAGCAGCCATTGCAAGGCAATTTGCATTAGGTAATTATAGCTTTGAATTTAAAGGTAAAAAGCAAAGTTCAGAAATAACCACTTTAGTTGAAGCATTCAACAGCATGGGTAACGATATTCATGAGCGTGAACAGCAAATAAATTTTCAGGCAAAGCATGACTCACTTACTGGGTTTTATAATCGTTCGGCGATGCTAGAAGTACTTTGTGAACAACTTGAGCCATCAACTGAGTACACCTTAGTTGGTATCGATATAAAAGGTTTGCGTCATATCAATGACAAATTAGGCCCACGTATTGGTGATGACTGCCTAAAAGCGGTTGCGTGCCGTATCGGTGAGTTTTCGGATGAACTTGGCGGTTTTCATGCACGTATTGGTGGGGATGAATTTTTAACTGTGTTTCCAATGGCTGCGGCAAAAGAGTTTAAAAGTGGTATTGAAGGGTTAATGGCGCAACTGCAAGCATGTTACACAATTCAAAAATTAAAAATTAATCTGCGCTTTAGTGCCGGTATTGTTCAGTATCCTACGCAAGGTATTGCGAGTGATGATCTAATGCGCCGTGTATTGATTGCCGTTGATAGCGCAGCAAATGAGCATGAAAGTATTCATTATTATCAAGTAGGCGAGGATGAAGCACATTTAGAACGTTTAATTATGCTTGATGAATTAAAACAAGCGATTAGTGACAATGATGGTCAATTATTTATGACCTATCAGCCTAAACTACACATGAAAACACAAAAAATAGATAAAGTTGAGTCGCTTATTCGTTGGCAACGAAAAGATGGTAGCTGGGTTAATCCTGAGCTATTTATTGATTTGGCTGAACAATCAGGCCTCATTGTAGAGTTAACTGCATGGGTTGTGAATACCGTTGTTGCACAGGTTGCTAATTGGCAATCAAAGGGCATTGAATTACAAGCAGCTATTAATGTATCAGCGCAAGATATTGCATTTCCGGGGTTCCATAGCGCATTGGTGGATACACTTAAAGAATACAAAGTGGCCCCAGAGTTGATCACTATTGAGCTTACGGAGCGAGATATGATCGAAAATGAAGAAAAAGGCATTAAAGCACTCGAAGATTTGAAAATGATTGGCGTTAAAATATCATTAGATGATTACGGTGTAGGACAAACATCGCTCGGGCGCTTAAAGATGCTGCCTATCGATGAATTAAAACTAGATAAGTGCTTTATTTTAAAATTAGATGAGTCACAAAAAGATCAATTTATAGTGCAGTCTTCCATCACTTTGGGGCACCAGTTGGGTTTCTCTGTTGTTGCTGAAGGTGTTGAAACATTGGACTCGTTAAATTTATTAAGAAATATGAAATGCGACCATGCACAAGGATACTATTTAAGCAGACCTTTAAAAGCAGAGCTATTAGAAGAATGGCTGCATGAGTATTATGCAAAAAACTAAATACTTTATAGTCTTTTGTTTATTACTAATAAGCGTACCTAGTATCGCCAGTAGTGGAAAGTTATTAGCCACCCCAGGCGTTTCTCAAATAGAGGGGAGTGCAGGTGGCGGTATTGTTCCGTGGGCGCAACTTGCTGGGTATGCAAGTGATGATGAGTTTTCGATAAATGGTTTTTGTAGTCGCGCAGATATAACTGACTACACACTTGATGTATGTGGTGCGCAGCTTAATGTATTTAACCGCGTTGAATTTAGCTATGCATTACAGCAGTTTGATGTTCCTGCGCTCAGCACAAAAATAGAGCAATCAATAACGGGAGTTAAAGTTCGTTTATATGGTGATATTGTTTACAGTCCTTTGCCGCAATTAAGTGTAGGAATTACACACAAGTCATTAAACGATGGAACCGTTGCTAAGTTAATCGGCGCAAAAGAGACTAGCGGAACAGATGTTTACTTAGCAGCAAGCAAGCTGCATTTAGGTGCAGTTGCGGGTTACAACTGGTTTTGGAACGTCACAACACGTTATAGCAAAGCAAATGAATTAGGCTTGTTAGGTTATGGCAGCGCTAGTACTAATAATGGTTCAAAAATACTGTTTGAGGGCAGTACAGCGATATTTTTTAGCCGTGAAGTGGCGGTGGGTATAGAGTATCGGCAAAAATCAGATAATCTCAACTTAGGTGAGCAAGATTGGAAAGATGTGTTTGTTGCGTGGATGCCGAATAAAAGTGTGAGTGTCACTGCTGCATATTTAAATTTAGGGCGAATTGCTGGTGCAAATGATCAAACAGGCTGGTATGTGTCGGTAACAGGGTATTGGTAATGAAAAACCTTTCTGTATTTTTATTATGTATAACGTTACTAGCCGGCTGTACTAATACACCTAAATTATCGCTCTATGAGCAGGTAGGTGGTAAAGCCGGCATAGCAAAACTAATTGATAGCTTTATTAATCAAATAGGTAATGATGAGCAGGTATTTCATTATTTTGAACACGCTAATATTACGCATTTTCGCCAAGGCTTTATAACCCACATGTGCATGTTGCTCGAAGGCCCTTGTAAATATAATGGCGATTCAATGGTCGCTATTCATACGGGTATGCATATATCAGAAAAAGACTTTAACCACGTTGTTGATTTACTTATTAATGCAATGAATAACCAAAACATAAATCATAAAATACAAAATAAAATTCTTTTTAAAATGGCACCGCTTCGTGGCGAAGTTATTAGCATTTAAATACTTCATAAAAGAACATATAAAGTGATTACCAGAGTTCAGGTCATTTATCTTCCAAAGCAAGTAAAGACGCGCTAGCATTAGCAACTGTCTCGGGTGTGATTTCTGTAATAATCTCAGCATCATGCAGACTTGTACCGTTAGCCACTAAAGATATTTTATTTTGATATTTAGGTTCTACAGTACTCCACGGTGACGTACCAAGCCCTACAACCGCTACGAACGCGGTTTTTGTTGCCGCCGCTATGTGCATTGCTCCCGAGTCAATAGTGATTAATAAATTAGCATTTGCGATTACATCAACCAATTCGGTAAGGGAGGTTAGTCCAGTGAGATCTTGATGATCAATTTGCTGTTGGTATAAATCTTTTGATATTTTATTATTCTCAGCTGTCTCTTGATTATCTCCGACAAGTATAAAATGACAGGGGGTCATTTCATTCAAATACGCTAAAGATTTAAGTGCCTGATGTGATGGGTAATGCCTTTGTTTTTTGATCACACCACCGTAATAAACTACCACTACAGGTTTGCTTGTTGTCTCTATTAACTCGCTCTTTTGGCTAAATAAGTACGGAGGTGGAGATGCCGAAAAAGGATTGTTGTGAGGTTCATTCACTAATCGACAGTATCTATTTATATAATGGTGATTATTATTTAGTTTGTAGCTATGGCTAAGTAGCCAAGAGCGTCCATTCTTTTTATAACCTATTTTGTATTTTATTTTAGCTAAAGAGCATAATAGCGCCTCAGAGAATCCGCTTCTCATAATTACAGCCATTTGGACATTATTATTACGAATTTTTTTAGCTAAAGAGAACACAGAAGATAGCTTTTTTTTGTTACAGCGCTGATCTATCATTATGGTTAAGTTTAAGCGATCATCGCGCTCAAAAATAGGTGCAAGAAGCGGTTTGACCAATAAGATTATTTGGTTATCTGGGTAAAGTTCTCTGAGTAATGTTGTTGCGGCTATGCTGTTAATTGCATCACCAATATACTTTGGTGGAATAATTAAAATAGAGCCGGTTATTTTTTTATTTATTAGTTGCTTCATAGCACGTTGTATTGTTATTAACTTATTTATAATAATAACTTAAATATATAAAACTGAGAATCGTCTAGTTTGTGAATTTTTTATTTTTTAAAGCCATACGGGCAATTTTTGCAGCCGTTTTTACAACACGATCCTCGCTTTAAAAAAAACCACTTACTAAATACCATATAGCCATTTTGCATGGTGTAATCAAGGCCTTCAATTAGATTGTCGCTCCCTCTAAACTGCTTGGCGAAACCTATTTGGCTTTTAATTGGCTGCTTATAAATATCTTCTAGAAAAGTACTTAGTTTATTAAGCGTGCACTTGCGGCATAAACAACTTGTTGCATTGGTATCTAGCGGTAAAATAGCAGGCAGCTCGTTGCACCAACACGCCGATATATTATCTACATTACACGTTAGAGTGGTATGGCATTGAGTGCAGTTAAGTTGAGTCATCATAATTCTTTTTAATAACAATGAACCAAGAATAACAAACATTATGAATATACAAAAAGCATTAGCTGAATTTATTACGTTTGGTGAACAAAGGGATGAAGCTATACCGGTTATCGTTTCAGGTTCTGCTGATAGCAATAAAACCCATTATACTCTCTCAACTGCGGTTTTAATTGATGTACTTAAACGCTGTTTATGTAACGAAATAGACTTGGATGACTTGGAGCTTTGGGCAAACGTAATTGAATCGCGAGATGATATTGATTGCTCAGAGCATGACGGTGTTATTTATGCGCTCAGCAACAGTGAACAAATGGGAGAGCTTAACCATGAAAAACTGGCTCAAATATTGAAACTGATAGCTAAATGAAGCAAGCTGCGCGTTTACAGACAAATTTAGCACCGAGCCCAGGGTTGTAGACGTAGAGCTTGCTCACGTTAAAAGCGCAGCTTTTGTGGTGTTTAATTTACGAGCTTAGCTCTAGGCCAGCAAGCTGCGCATTTACAGATAAATTTAACACCGAGCCCAGGGTTGTAGACGTAGAGCTTGCTCACGTTAAAAGCTTCGCGCTTATGTAACGTATTTTAAAAGCGAGGTATAAAACCTCACTCACAATAAAAAACACCATACTAAAATTAAATATGGTGTTTCTTTTCAAGTAACTTAAAACTTTATTACTTATGATATCCCAAGCACGTTTCTACTTCGTTTTTAGAACCTAAAATAACAGCTACGCGCTGGTGGATTGCATCAGGCTGAATATCCATAATACGTTCAGACCCTGTTGATGCGATACCGCCAGCTTGCTCTACAAGCATGGCCATTGGATTTGCTTCGTAAAGTAGGCGTAATTTATTTGGTTTTTTAGGATCTTTTGTATCGGTAGGATAAGTAAATAAACCACCGCGACTCAGTACGCGATGAACATCGCCCACCATCGCTGCAATCCAGCGCATATTAAAGTTTTTAGCGCGAGGGCCAGTATCGCCTGCTAGTAAATCATTGATGTAGTTTTGCATAGCTGGTTGCCAATGACGTTGATTCGATGCATTAATTGCAAATTCGTTTGTATCTGCAGGAATAGTGGCAAAATCTTCAGTGAGTAAAAAGCTGCCTTGTGTTTTATCAAGGGTAAACATGCGGGTGCCTTTGCCTGTGGTAAGCGCAAGCATCGTTGATGGCCCGTAAAGTACGTAACCTGCAGCAACTTGCTTATGACCTGGCTGCATAAAAATGCTTTCATCAGCAGCGTCAGAGCCTTCAGGCGCTTCCATAATAGAAAATATAGTACCCACAAGTGAGTTAATATCGGTATTTGACGAGCCATCCAGTGGGTCAAATGCGACGATAAATTTAGCGTCTGAGTTACCAGCGACTGTGTAGTCTTCTTCTTCTGAGGCGATTGCTTTAACCGTGCCTGATTCCAGTAAAATATCTTTTAACAACTGGTTAGATAATACATCGAGCTTTTTTTGGGTTTCGCCTTGAATGTTTTCATCAAGGGTTGAGCCTAATACGCCAGATAGTTCGCCTTGACCAACGCGAAACGAAATTTCTTTACATGCTGCTAAAATTGTTCGAATTAACGATAAAAGTTCTCTTGAACAACCATCTTCAAGTAATACTGGAGGGAGTCTACGCATTCTATTTTCCTGATAACGTGTTAAAACTAATCATAATGTGAGAGAGATTAGCTTAGAGCGCTGAAATTCGTCTTAAATACCTGTATTGTTTAAATACCACCTTATAATGGTGGTACCTAATCGTACTTAAAACGCCAATAACAAAGATAAGATTATGAAAAAAATATCACAACTAAGTTACATATTCTTGACCGTGTTGCTCTGTATCATAACTCAAGCGCACGCAGCAATTAAGTCAATTGATGAATTTACTACGCAAATGAATCACTTTCCGGGTTATTACTCATTTTTTTATGATACCCAAAATGGAAAAGTATATTTAAAAGTAGATAAGTTTGAACAACAATTTTTATTACAGCAAAGTTTACCATATGGTATTGGCTCTAATGACATAGGCCTTGACCGGGGTCAGCTTGGTAATACCCACCTTGTGCAGTTTGAACGTTTTGGCGATAAAGTGATGCTACGTGCTGTAAACACTTACTATCGTGCTAATACGAGTAATAAGGCTGAGCAGCAAAGCATTAAAGAAGCGTTTGCATCAAGCATACTCGCAGGTTTTAAAGTGGTCGCCGAAGAAAAAAATACAGCGCTTATTGATTACACACCTTATTTGTTAAGTGATGTGCATGGTGTAAGCCGCACGCTTGCTGCGCGTAAGCAAGGCAATTTTAGCCTTGATGAATCGCGTAGCGCCGTTTATATGAATCGCTCGAAAGCATTTGTAAAAAACACCGAGCTTGAAGCCGTGCTTACATTTAAAGGCACAAAACCAGGTGAATTTGTTCGCCAAGTCAGCGCCGACCCATACGCACTTACTGTGCATATGCATCATTCACTAATTAAATTACCAGACGATAACTACACGCCGCGCAAGTTTAATCCACAATCAGGCTTTTGGAGTATTGAACACAAAGATTACGCCGCGCCACTGGGTGAGTCACTGTATGTGCGCTACATACCACGCCATCGTTTAACTAAAAAAGATTCAAGTCTGCCTATTAGTGAGCCAGTTGAACCTATTGTTTATTATCTTGATCCAGGTGTGCCCGAACCGGTTAAAAGTGCGTTACTTGAAGGCGCAAAGTGGTGGAACGATGCCTTTAGCGGTGCCGGATATAAGAACGCATTTATAGTAAAAGTATTGCCAAGTAATGCCGATCCTATGGATATTCGTTATAACGTTATTCAATGGGTACACCGTGCAACGCGTGGTTGGTCATACGGTAGTTCGGTAATCGACCCACGTACTGGCGAAATAATTAAAGGCCATGTAACACTTGGATCTCTGCGTGTTCGCCAAGATATTTTAATAGCGGAAGCACTTGCTGCACCTTATTTGAAAGGCAATGAAGTTGCTAAAAATTTACAAGCAATGGCGCTTGATCGTATTCGTCAATTAAGCGCCCATGAAATTGGTCATACACTAGGTATTTCTCATAATTTTGCGGCATCAATAGGCGATAGAGCCTCTGTAATGGATTACCCACATCCGTTACTTAGTTTTAATGAACAAGGTAAGCTTGATGTAACGCGTGGCTATGCAACAGGCATGGGCGTGTGGGATAGCCAAGTAATTAAATATGGTTATAGCGACTTTACTAACCAAGATGAAAGCGCAGAACTCGCTGCTATTTTAAAAGAAAATAAAGTCAAAGGCCTTGAGTTTATATCAGATAGCGATGCACGAGCTAAAGGTGGTGCGCATCCAACAGCCCATTTATGGGATAATGGTACTAACCCTTCACAGGAACTTTTACGCGTACTCGAAGTACGTAAAAAAGCGCTTTCGCAGTTTGGTATTAATAATATTAAAACGGGCGACTCACTATCGCAATTAGAAGAAAAACTAGTTCCGCTTTATCTGTTTCACCGTTTTCAGGTTGAAGCTGTGGTTAAACTTATCGCAGGTGTTGATTATGAATACGAAACACGCGGCGATTCACCCGTAAAAGGCGCGCAAGTGGTTGATAAAAAGGTGCAGCAAGAAGCGGTAAACGCTATTTTTGCAACGCTTAAACCCAGTAACTTGTTACTTCCTGAATCTGTGTTATCGCTCATTCCCCCAAAAGCGTATGGCGAGTCTAAGTCTCGCGAAAGCATCGTCGGGCGCACGGGGCTAACACTTGATGCAATGGCGTTGCCAGAGGTGGCTATACAGCATAGTTTGTCACTTTTGTTAAACGCACAACGCTTAAATCGTCTAGCGCAACAACAAGCACGCAATAATGAATTTTATAGTTTAGATGAATTATTAAAAGCGCTTTATAGCCAAGTGTTCAATGTATCGTCGCCTAACACTATGGTAGGTAAAATCACCCAGCGCGTACAGTTTTTAACAGCAAAAACTATGGCTGATTTAGTCGCAAGTGATAGTGTCAGCCCAGAGGTGCAAGCACAATTGCGTTATTATTTAGTTGAGCTTAGTGAAGACTTTAACCAAAATTCAATGCTAAGCCATACAAGTACTGGCGAGAGTGCGTTTAAACAATACTTAGCTGAGCAAATAAATCAGTTTTTAATTAAAGGTCAGTGGCCAAGCAATTTTAAAGTATTGCCAATACCACCAGGCTCACCAATTTAGTACTTATTTTAAGTAAGCGATAAAGCAAAACACCGAGTGTATTTATGCTCGGTGTTTTATTATGTGCTTATAGCCGATAGCGTACTTTTACTTGCATAAAGTTGGTTTTTTGTTAACCTACCCGCCTTCCATTTTAGTCTTTTTGAGGTGTTTATGGCGTTTCTATCTCGTTCGATATTGGCGTTGTCCATAGCATTTTCAAGCAGCAGTGTATTCGCTCAAAAGCAGTGTGACGTAGAACTCAGACACGGTTTAATTATTACCGATGATGTAATTCGTATTGTTGATAAAGGCCAAACCCGCGTGCAAATTAATAACAATAACCAATTGTTTATTCGTGGTTATTGGGTTGATTTGAGTGACGACGAAAGCAAAGTACTTGAGCAATTTAGTAATGGCATTCGTCACACAGTACCTGAACTAGTAAACCTAGCCACCGATGGCGTTAACTTAGGGTTAAGTGCAATTGAGCACATTGTTGAAGGTATGTCAGATAAAGAGCCTGAGGTACTTAAAACCCAACTGCAATATGTAGAACGTGCATTAATGGATAAGTTTAAGCGCGGCGACGATTTCTTTTTTATAGCGCCACAATCGCTTTCTCAAATTGATGATTTTTTTACTAAAGAGATTAGCCAAAAAATTCACTCTGCAGTGCATGGCTCTCTCGGCGCTATTTTAATGTCGTTGGGAGATGCGTTTAAATCGCGTGAAGGCAATATAGAAGATCGCATTAACGATATGGGCCAACGCATGGATATCATTACCAAAGAGATTGATAAGTCGTTACAAAAAAAAGCCCATCAACTTGAACTTAAAGCATCTGAATACTGCGAATGTTTAAATGCATTGGATGTCACCGAATCGCGTCTGCAAGCAATTGTGCCAGGTATGGCAGATTTTGATTTAGTACAGATAAAATCTTAAACACGGTTTTTATAGCTTAATCTCTTCGGCTGTTAGCAACCGATACTCACCGCTTGCTAGGTTTTCATCTAATTTAATCCCCGCAATCTGCTCGCGATGTAATTCAACGACTTTATTATCTACCGCGTAAAGCATGCGCTTAACTTGATGATATTTGCCTTCACTTATTGACAAACGCAGCCCGTAATTTGCGAGTCGTTCAGCTATCGCTGGACGGGTTAGATCTTTTTCGTTATGCAGCATGACACCTGTTTGTAGTTGCTTAAGCGCTTCATCGGTAATAGGTTCTTGGGTTTCTACCAAGTAAGTTTTAAATTTATTACTTTTAGGTGAGGTGATTTTATGTGACCACTCGCCATCGTTAGTAATAATAACCAAACCTGTGGTGTCTATATCTAAACGACCGGCTACGTGAAAATCGCTCATATTTGGCTCATCAAGTAAGTCAAAAACAGTTTTGTGTAGCTCGTCACTATTAGCGCATACATAACCGACAGGTTTGTTGAGCATAATGTAACGCTTACCTAAGAAGACTAAAGGCTCGCCTTGATGTAATACTTCATCTTGCTCAGCAAGTTGAAAATTATGTGACGTAATTACTTCGCCATTAACGCTTACTTCTTTTCGCTTTATGCTCGCGCGGGCTTGCGTGCGTGGCATTTCTGCTAAGTGGCTAATAAATTTATCTAAGCGGCAAGGGAATTTCATTTTAGTTCACATTTTTAGTCGGCTACAATGGGCGCGATTATAGCCGATAGTGAAATGCCATGACAGAGCACAGCACACTAATTTTAAACCATTACCAAGCAAAAGTTATATCCGGTGAGCTTATCTTTGATGCAGCCCAACAAAACGCGGTAATGGCATTAAATAGCTTAAGTGAGCAGTTACAAACACCGTTAAAGTGGTGGCAAAAAGTACCCACAATAAAAGGTGTTTATTTATATGGGCCAGTAGGGCGTGGTAAATCTATGTTGATGGATTTATTTTATAAAAACCTACCTATTGAGCAAAAGCAGCGGCTGCATTTTCATCATTTTATAGCGCAAGTGCATGCCCAACTTTCGCAGCTGCAAGGGCAAGTAAATCCACTTACACTGATTGCTAAGCATTGGGCTAACAATATCCGTGTGCTGTGTTTTGACGAATTTTTTGTGAGCGACATTGGCGATGCCATGATCATGGCTAAGTTATTTAATGCGTTGTTTGAACAAGGTGTGGTGCTGGTGGCTACATCTAACGCAAAGCCTGAGCAGCTTTATTACAAAGGCCTGCAACGGGTGCGATTTTTACCTACGATTGATTTAATTAATAGTCATTGCCATATCATTAATGTAGCGGGGGATGATGATCATCGTTTTAGATACGGTAAAAATAGTCGACATTATTTTATTAATTTACCAAATAACGATTTTAAAAATGAGTTTTTAACGTCTTTCTCTACAGTAATTCATAATAATACAATTAGCGTGCATGGCCGCGAATTACCATATTTATTAAAAGCCGATAACGCCTTGATGATTGATTTTATGGCGCTATGTTCAGGCCCACGCAGTGCTAACGATTATATGTATTTAGCAACGCAATTTGATGTGTTATATGTATCGAACGTGCCACAAATGGGTATTAAAGCGACAGGTAAAGTGATAGTGCACGGTATAGAAGATAGCTATCAACGTGAAAAGCAAACGCTCGACGAGCACACCTTTGACGACGAAGCGCGGCGCTTTATTGCCTTAGTGGATGAGTTTTATGATTGCAATAAGTTGTTAGTGATCAATGCCCAAACTGATATTGAGCATTTATATAAAGGCAAAAAATTGAGTTTTGAATATGCACGAACACAGTCACGCATAGTAGAAATGCAAAATTGGTGAGTATAAATAATGGATTTTAGGCATTAGGCTAAAGTGTAAATATAAAATTTAGACCTTACCTTGTTTTCATAAGACCTTTATTGTCTATACCCATTCGGGTTATTTGACTGCCAACGCCATGTATCTTGCATCATTTCATCAATACCGCGCAGAGCTTCCCAACCTAGTTCGTTAAGTGCTTTTTCTGGTGCTGCATAACATGCAGCAATATCGCCAGCACGACGTGGAGAAACCTGATACGGCACAGCTTGATCGCTAGCTTTAATAAATGCATTAACCATTTGCAGCACAGAATACCCATTACCAGTTCCTAAGTTATAGACTAGCGCACCGGTGCTCGAGGCAATTTTATCAAGCGCTTTTAAATGGCCAATTGCTAAATCTACTACATGAATATAGTCGCGCACACCAGTGCCATCAACGGTATCGTAGTCATCACCAAATACAGCAAGTTGCTTTAATTTACCTACAGCAACTTGTGCAATAAATGGTAAAAGGTTGTTTGGGATACCATTAGGGTCTTCACCAATTAAGCCTGATTTATGCGCGCCAACGGGGTTGAAGTAACGTAAAATAGCAAACGCAAAACGCTCATCTGATTTGGCGATATCTTGTAGCATCATTTCAACTATAAGTTTAGATGTGCCGTAAGGGTTAGTAGTACCGCCTACGGGGAAGTCTTCTCTAATTGGTAAGCTAGCAGGATCGCCGTAAACAGTCGCTGATGAGCTAAACACTAACTTAAATACCTCAGCGTTACGCATAGCATCAACAAGTGTTAATGTCCCTTGTACATTGTTTTGATAGTACTCTACGGGTTTGGCAACTGATTCCCCCACCGCTTTTAAACCCGCAAAATGTATAACACTATCAATTTTGTGCTTAGCAAACACTGAATCTAAAAAAGATTTGTCGAGAATATCACCTTGGTAAAAAGTGGCTTCCTTACCTGTGATTTTTTTTACACGAGCAAGAGACTCCTGTGATGAATTACTTAAATTATCAATAACAACAACTTTGTTACCTTGCTGTAAAAGTTCTAAAACAGTGTGTGAGCCAATATAGCCTGCGCCACCGGTTACTAAAATAGTCATGAAAGCTCCGTGGGTACCTTTTATCAATTGTGTCAATTTCACCATAAATCGTGTTGCTTTACATGTTTTATCTGTAATTTTATTAGGGCGTGTTGACTTTTGTGGATTGAAATTTGTTCAATCTAGGGACGATTTAATCGCGGCGCGAGGTTTGACATTTATACTGCCTTATCGCCTGTTTATGGGGAATAACCACACGACATAGGATCTGCCTTGCCTAAATACCAAACTTACTGCTGCAAAATCAATCAC
>NZ_PNDU01000291.1:0-2859 GCF_005886635.1 Pseudoalteromonas sp. S558
TATGTTTAGCTGATACTCAAGCTCTTTTAAAGCCTTTGATACCGCCGGTTGACTTATAAACAGCGCTTCAGCTGCGGCCGAAAAGCTACCTAGTTTAGCAACCGTATGAAACACCCGAAGTGCATGTAGGTTCATTGTGCCTCTCAAATTACATAACTTTAAGTTATCAAATCATGATTTTAATGTATTAGAGTTATATTTTGCGCTTTATTATAATGAAGTCAATTAATAACAATGACTTTATGAAGGGATGATTATGCTTAGTAAAATTAAAAAGATAGCACAGCATTTTAGTGTTAATACTAAGCAATACAACGATTCGCGTTGGTGGTTAGGAATGCTGCTTGTTATTGTTTTAGCGGGGGCTGCTGTTGCCCTTAGTAAATTGCAGGTAATGCAAAGCGCTCAGTTTAGCTCCTTAACTATTGGTATTGTGCTTGGCATTATTGTAGGTAACAGTGTTTTTTCGCGCATTGCGACTCATACCGATGTGGGTGTTAATTACGCTAAAAGTACTTTACTCAAAGCGGGTATTATTTTATTTGGCTTTAGGATCACATTTTTACAAGTAGCGGGAGTTGGTTTAACTGGGTTGATAACCGATATTACAGTACTTAGCGGTACGTTTATGTTAGCACTTAGCTTAGGTAAATACGTATTTAAACTTGATGAACACACGACAATATTAATTGGCGCAGGTAGCTCTATTTGTGGCGCTGCCGCTGTAATGGCAACCGAGCCTGTAATAAAAGCGCAGGCGCACAAAGTATCAGTAGCTGTGGCAACGGTTGTAGTGTTTGGCACACTGAGTATGTTCGCGTATCCGTTATTGTTTGAATATATGGGCATGACGGAGCACGCGTATGGTATTTTTGTCGGTTCAACGATTCATGAAGTGGCGCAAGTCGTGGCGGCGGGCAGTGCTGTAAGCGAAAATGCTACCGATACGGCGGTGATTGAAAAAATGTTAAGAGTAATGATGCTAGCCCCATTTTTGTTGTGCTTATCGTATTGGCAAAATAAAAAAAATTCAAAAGTAGGTAGCATTGCAAACAGCAAGGGTAATAAATCAGGCATCACTATCCCTTGGTTTGCAGTGTTATTTATTGCGACAAGTGGTGTGCATTCACTCTCTATACTTCCTCAAGCTACTACAAGTGCGATTGTTTGGCTTGATAATATATTGCTCACGATTGCAATGGTGGCTTTGGGTTTACGCACACATATTGGGGCTATTCGCCAAGCGGGGATTAAGCCATTGTTACTGGCGCTGTGTTTATTTTTGTTTTTAACGTTAGGTGGTTACGCTATTAATATAGGCATTGCTGAGCTGTTTTAAACGTTACTTGGTAAAAGTTGATTAGCGGCTTAAATTGGCCAATCAACTTCGTTTACGTTATCGAGCTGTGTGCTGGTATTTTTATTACCTTGCCATTTATTAGTGTAAACAGCGTGCGGGTCAAACTGTAACGTTTGTTTTTCAATATTAAAGTGCCTACCACCACGCGGATCTACACCCACGCCCGCTACGTATTGCCAGTTGCCCCAATTAGCAGCTACGTCGTAATCAATCAATTGCTGTTCAAAATAGGCCGCGCCATAGCGCCAATCAAGGCTAAGTTCGTTAACTAAACAACTTGCTGCAATTTGCCTAGCTCGGTTTGATATATACCCTGTGGCATTAAGTTCATTCATAATAGCGTTCACCAAGGGGTAGGGGGTTGCGCCATTGCACCACGCAGCAAAGCGATTTGGTATAAACGTAGTCAGGGGTTTAGTGTGTTTTTGGCCTTTAAAACTAAATAGGCTGCTACCTACGTTAAGTGCATGCCATTTAAAATACTCACGCCATAACAGCTCAAACTTAATCCAGTAAGTAGACTCGTTTGCTATGTGGCTTTGCTCGTACTGTTCAACTGCATTATAAACTTGTCGTGCACTTATGCAGCCAAAGGCAAGCCATGCACTAAATTTTGTGGTGTTATTAAAGCCATCAAGCTCGTTTCGAGTTGTTTTATAAGTACTTGGCAGTAAACCTGAAAAGTAGTGCTTTAAATGTATTTGCGCACTTTTAAGCCCGCCATGCATTAAATGCTCAAGATTATTGTGCAGTTCAATTGGCTTTGCAGCACATAAAGTAATGGGTTTTGGTAATAAAGCTTTAGGCAACGCTGAAAGCGTGATGGGAGTATTTACCGCCTCTACCTTTTTTCTAAATGGGGTAAAGTTTTTAGGCAGTTCGTTTAAATCAAAAGGGAGGTCGCTTTGTTTAAATAAAGTGTCTTGTTGAGTCGTTTTAAATATCAGATGCGGGCAATGTGCTTTTAGTCGCGCGAGTTGGCGTTGCTCATATATTCCAACGTGCTCTGCGCATACAACCCCGTCAATATGTTGATCCGCAATTCGCTGCTTTAACACTGTAACAGGCTCGCCCTCAAGTACATGCAGAGTTTGGCCGCGTTCAATAAGCGCTTGTTGCAGCTCGTACAAACTTTGCATTAAAAACTGCTGTTTGTGTATACCATATGGCTTTTGTCGGTAGTTATTATTTCTAAACCAGTGCGGGTTTATTACAAATACAATATCTAGTGCGCATTGCTGCAAAGCAAGGTCACTAAAAATAGGGTTGTCGTCTATGCGTAAATCATTTTGTAGCCAATATAAAATACGTTTGCTCATGTTTGCGGATCTTCCTAATAATTATTACAGATCGTTACGTATTTTAAACAAACAGCGATTACATTTTAGTAAACTTATATGCTGCATAAAAAAGGCTCTAGGGCCTGTTGACCTTTCAGGATTAAAATTTGTTCAATCTAGGGGCGATTTAATCGCGGCGTGAGGTTTGTAACCTAGTGG
>NZ_PNDU01000292.1:0-5583 GCF_005886635.1 Pseudoalteromonas sp. S558
AGGGGCGATTTAATCGCGGCGCGAGGTTTGTAACCTAGTGGGCTAAGTAAAAACCGAGCAACAAAGAGTTAATTGCCCCTAGGTAGAACCCTTCGGGCAGCTGTAAATTAAGTTCTAAAACCAACAGGATGTTTAACATTGAATTTTCTTAGGCAATTTCACGACATAGTGTCTAACCAAAGTCTGAACTTTGACGAAAAAATTAATCAACTTTTAGCATTCGGGCTTAATGTGTTTAACCTTGACGTCGCTATCATTAGTAAAGTTGAGGGTAAATGCTATACCGTGTTACATACTATTACGCCAGATAACTCGCTAGAAATAGGCACTCAATTTGATCTAGAAGGCACCTACTGCGTACACACTCTTGTCGCAGGCTCCGCACTTGCATTTCATAACGTTTCGCAAAGCGTAATAGCTAATCACCCTTGTTATGCTAATTTTCAGCTCGAATCGTATATTGGTGCGCCTATCAAAATAGGTGGCGATATTTTTGGCACTGTAAATTTCTCCTCACTTAACCAATCTCCTATTTTTACAGATGAAGCCTACGATTACATAGAGCTATTTGCACAATGGTTAGGCGCAGAGTTCGCGCGCGCTATAACCAAAGAACAGTTAATAAAAAACAGTAACGATTTGCTAAAATTAGAAAGCGTAGCAAATATAGGCACGTGGGAAGTTGATCTCACTAATAATAAAATTTATTGGAGTCAGCAAACTAAACGAATCCATCAAGTTGATGAAGACTATAGCCCTGAAATGGACTCTGCTATCGATTTTTATAAAGAAGGTACAAGCAGAGATAATATAAACAAGGCCGTAGAAAATGCAGTTCATCATGGTGAAAAGTGGCATTTAGAGCTTGAAATTATAACAGCAAAAAAACAAACAATTTGGGTGTCTACCTTCGGAGAAGCACAATTTAATGGTGACCACTGCGCGCGGTTATTTGGTACATTTCAAGACATCACTGAAGCGGTAACACTAAGAGAAGCGCTTAAAAAGAAAAAAGCCGAAGCGGAGCGCTTGCTAGATGATAGAAGCATGCTTTTTGCAAAAATAAGCCACGAACTCAGAACACCGCTAAATGGTATTACGGGCATGCTCACTACATTGATAGATGAGCGCAATGAACAAAAAAGAGCTGAAAAAATAAAAGTGGCGCTACGTAGCGCCGATATACTTTTGAGTATAATCAACGAAGTTCTCGATTTTTCTAAAATAAATCATGGTGAATTAAAGCTAGAACCCACTAACGTTTTACTAAAAACAACCTTTACTGATCTGGTGTCTTTGTATACGCCTTTATTCAAAAGCAGTAATGTAGAGCTAGAAGTAACAAATGAAATTTCTGATAACTGCTGGGCATATTGCGATAACACACGACTAAGCCAAATTACCTCTAACTTATTAAGTAATGCGTTAAAATTTACTGAACACGGTTGTGTAAAACTGCATACATCAGTCCTTAATAACAATAATAAATTAACGCTAAATATTGAAGTAACTGATACAGGAAGAGGCATGACAAGCCAATTCCTTCAGTCTTTGTTCTCCCCTTTTACTCAAGAAGTTGATGCTAAAAATAGTAAAGGTGGCACAGGGCTTGGCCTCGCAATAGTTAAAGAACTTGTTGAGTACATGGGCGGGAAAATTAAGGTCAGTAGTAAAGTGAATCAAGGAACTACTTTTTCGCTAAATATACCCATAGAACTAGGTAAAGAGCAAAAAGTAGAGCTAAATCCGCTATCAAAAATAAATATTAACGCGTGTGAGCTTGCTGTTTTAGTGGTTGATGACAACGACATAAACAGACTTGTTCTTGATGCCTCACTGAACAAATTCAATATAAAACCAGACTTTGCAGTAGATGGACAAGACGCCATATTTAAATGCGAGCAAAAGCATTACGACCTTATTTTTATGGATTGTATTATGCCTATACTCGATGGCTTTGAGGCAACAAAACAACTGCGATCAGAAAATATCTGTACGTCCGATTCAACCTATATTGTAGCCTTAACAGCTAATACTTCATCGCAAGATAAATTGGCATGTAAGCAAGCGGGTATGGATATGTTTATCTCAAAACCATTTAAAATGCACTCATTAGAAATTGCTATTGCCTCGGCCGCTAAGCGGCTGAAACTAAAACATTAATAAGAAAATATAATTGTATAAGGAATTCAACAATGAAAAATATATTTAGAACCGTATTGTTCGCTATATTAGCTATAGTGCTATTCAAAGGTTTTTCAACTCAGCAATGGCCGCCATTAATTATTGTCATTGTGGGGATCAGTATTTTACTACTCTCAACTTTTGTTACAAAGGCTAAATCTACTAGAGGCTCGTCAAGTTATGTAGGCGGTGGCACGTCTCATACGGATAGCAATTGCGGCGGTGGTGATTCTGGTGGTGGCTGCGATTAAATCGCATGTTAATTTTTAGGCATAAAAAAGCCGCCTTTGGAGAAGGGCGGCTTGGGTGAACAAACAGCTAAGGGTGAACGCTGTTATATCAAGAGAGTTTTCTGGTTAACTAAGCAGCGCTTTGATCTTGTTCGGTTTCATCGCTGTGGCGAATTAAATAATCAAATGCGCCTAAGCTTGCCGTTGCACCACTGCCCATTGCAATAATAATTTGTTTAAACGGAGTATTGGTCGCATCCCCCGCGCCATAAATACCCGGTAACGAAGTTGCGCCTTTAGCATCAATCAGTATTTCACCAAATTTACTTAGCTCAAGGTCGCTGTCTTTTAACCACTCGGTATTTGGTATTAAGCCTATTTGTACAAATATACCGGCAAGCTCAAGCTCTTTGCTCTCCCCCGACACTCTATCTGTGTACATTAAGCCTGTTACTTTTTTACCATCACCAAGCACTTCGGTTGTTTGTGCACTTTTGATAATAGTAATGTTAGCCATGCTTTTAGCTTTACGAACGAGTACTTCATCAGCACGTAATGTGTCTGCAAATTCAAGTACCGTAACGCTTTGCACAATATTGGCTAAATCTATCGCCGCTTCTATGCCTGAGTTACCACCGCCAATAACAGCAACGGATTTGCCTTTAAATAAAGGGCCATCGCAATGTGGACAATATGCCACTCCGTGGCCGCGATATTCTTGCTCACCCGGTACGTTCATTTCGCGCCAGCGTGCGCCGGTGGCAAGTACGAGCGACTTAGCTTTAAGTACTGCGCCATTTTCTAGTGTAATTTCGTAACCATTGCTATAACTAAGTGCCGCTGCCCGCTGATTATGCATTACATCTACATCGTATTCTTTAACGTGCTCTTCAAGCTGGGCAACCAATTTTGGCCCTTCCGTCGCCTTAATCGAAATAAAGTTTTCTATTGCTAATGTATCTGCAACTTGTCCACCAAACCGGTCGGCAACAATGCCTGTATTTAACCCTTTTCGTGCTGAGTAAATCGCAGCCGATGCCCCCGCAGGCCCGCCACCAATGACAAGCACATCAAATTTATCTTTTTTGCTTAGCGACTCAGCTTGGCGCTGTGCCCCTTTGCTATCTACTTTATTAAGTATGTCGGTAAGGCTTAGTGCACCTTGGCTAAATGGTTCGCCATTTAAATATACAGCCGGTACAGCTAAAATATTTCGCTCTTCCACTTCGCCTTGAAATAACGCGCCATCAATCATGGTCGCCTTAATATTGCTGTTTGTCGCTGCCATAGTATTAAGTGCTTGCACTACTTGCGGGCACGTTTGGCAACTTAAACTTATGTATACTTCAAAGTTGAGCTCTTGAGTGAGCGATTGTATTTGCTCAATGTTTTCGCTTTTGGCTTTACTTGCGTGTCCGCCTGTATGTAAAAGTGCTAACACTAAACTGGTGAATTCGTGACCCATAGGTACGCCTGCAAACGTAATATGAGTGTTTTTAATTGGTGAATGTACAACCATTGACGGACGACGTGCGCTCGTATCAGGGTTGTTTGTTACCGTGAATTTATCGCTCAGTGAGGCTAAATCGTTTGCTAAGCTTTCTACCTCTGCTGATTTTTTGCTGTCATCCAAGGCAATAAGCAGCTCAACAGGTTGAGTAAGCGATTCAAAATGGCTTTTTAATTGATTTTTTATGTTGTCATCTAACATGGCTTAACCCTTTTAGAAAAATTTAAACAGCAAGCCTCCCATGCCAAATAATGCATGTGCTTAAACAAGTATATTGATATAGGAGGCATCAACAAACGTATGCTTGTTAATTTAAGGGCAGTTACCTGCCCTTATTTGATTGGAAAATCTGGTACTTAGATTTTACCAACTAGGTCTAGTGAAGGTGCAAGTGTGTCTTCACCTGGCTGCCAAGATGCAGGACAAACTTCACCGTCGTGAGTTGCAATGTATTGTGCAGCTTGTACTTTACGAACAAGTTCTTTAGCGCTACGGCCAATACCTAAATCGTGAGTTTCGATAATTTTAATTTCGCCTTCTGGGTTCATTACAAATGTACCGCGAAGTGCTAAGCCTTCTTCTTCAATCATTACGCCAAAGCTGCGTGTAATACGTCCTGTTGGATCGCCAATCATTGGGTAAGTGATTTTACCAATTGTGTCTGACGTGTCGTGCCATGCTTTATGAGTAAAATGAGTGTCAGTAGATACTGAGTAAACCTCTACGCCCATTTCTTGAAGTTGTGCGTAATGATCTGCCACATCGCCAAGTTCCGTAGGACATACAAATGTAAAGTCTGCTGGGTAAAAGAAGAAAATTGACCATTTACCTAGAACATCTTTTTCAGACAATTCTACAAAGTCACCGTTGTGGTAAGCGGTTGCATTGAATGGTTGTAATTTTGTGTTGATTAATGAAGTGCTCATGGTATTCCTCATTTATATTTAAAGTATTTATAAAGTTACTCAACGCAGCCGTAATATGTGGCCTCTTGCGTTGGCTTGATTAGTACAATAAGGGCAATGAGAAATTAAATAAAATTGATTGTTTAGATTAAACCAATCGATTTTTAAGATTGAACTATATAATCTCTTTTATCGTAAGCATTATTTGGACTGTAGATACTGGAGAATTATTGAGATAGCTAATCGCAATACTGCTACAATACTCACGCTTTTAATCACACAAATACAAGGCATACTATTATGGAAAAATTTATCAACCACATTCAATTAGGTTACTTAGGCTTAATCCCATTTTTAGGCTGCGTAGGTTGGCCTCTTGTGTTTGGTAGTAATAGTATTAATTTAGAATTTTTTACTTTTTACAGCATTGCAATATTAGCATTTATGGCGGGTAACTTATGGCGAGCGGGTGAGCAACGCTACAGCGATGCAGTAAAAGCCGTACTACCTGTTATACCAGTACCGTTTTTAGCCTTTGTACCTGTTGAGTGGGCGCTTGGTTGGTTAGCTGCAAGTTTTTGGCTAGTACTACTTTTTGAAAAAGCCACGCCACAATGGCAAACCTACCATAAAGATTATCAAAAAATGCGTGTAGTACTCACCTCTGTTGTTTTTGCTTGTCATATCCTTATTATCGGTATGAGTATTTATCCTAAGTAACCTGAGCTCTGGATAATAAATCTATCTCAAGCAG
>NZ_PNDU01000293.1:0-13439 GCF_005886635.1 Pseudoalteromonas sp. S558
TTAACGTTAAGAAAATTACGCTATAACTAGTCAAAAATTTTTTTATCTATTTGTTCTAAATAAAAAATTTTTAACGACATTATAGTGCAATTTAATTCGTTAAATTGATCAAAGATTTATGCAGTTTGGTATTAAACATAAAAAAAAGGGCTAAATAGCCCTTTTTTATTTAATGCATAAAACCTATTAAAGGTTTACTTGGTCTTTAAGACCTTTGCCTGCTTTAAAGCTTGGGATAGTTGCCGCTGCGATTTGGATCTCAGCACCCGTTTGCGGGTTACGGCCTGTGCGCGCTGCGCGTTCTTTTACTGAGAAAGTTCCAAAACCAACTAATGCTACTGAATCGCCTTCTTTTAAAGAAGAAGTTACAGCGCCAGTGAACGCGTCAAGTGCACGAGTAGCAGCGGCTTTAGAGATTTCTGCATCAGTAGCAATTTTTTCAACTAATTGAGCTTTATTCATTTTAGATTCCTATTCGTTATTATTTTGCCTTCGCAAAACCTATCTTTATGCATTTTTGAAGAGTTAGCAACAGCAAATTGCATTTTTTGCTTAAAATCTTAAAAAACACGTAAAATTTAAATAATTGTCGGTAAAATACAGCGTGTTGGGTTAACAAAGACTTAATTTAAGTTCAATTTTGGCGCATGTTAAGTAACATTTAAATCAACTATATTTTTTCGATAACTAAGGTCACTTCCCCAACCTCGACTCCAAACTTAACAATAGATGTGCGGTTTATCAAGCGTGTTTGTGTAACCAAGTACATCCAATCGTCAAAATTCACCTCAAGAGTTGATCCATCGTATGGCAACTCAACATTATAATTCCAGTGAAATACACTCCCCTGACTTTTTCCTTTGGCTATACCTAAAACGTCATCAGCTGTGCCTGTTAATGAGTTATCATCATTTAGCGTTATTTTCCAAATGCGTTTCTGTGTTTGTCCGTCATCATAAATAAAGTCTTCCTCAATAACGCCTTCGCTACCATCCCAAGTCGCCTTCATGTCTACGACAAGCTTACGGGTTAATTCACCTTTAAAATCTTGTACAACGCCGTAGGCTTTCAAATTTCCATTAAAAAACGTTTTGAAGTCAAAGTTGGGTGATGTATTTTTATAATGTTCGACATTAGGCGCAGAACAACTCACCAAAAGGAAAGCAAGTAAGCTAACAGCAACCAGTTTTAGCATATTTGATACGTTCATCTTAATTCCCTAATAATTGTTTACGTAGTTTTGGCTCAGATGTATTTTCATCAAGCCAAATGGCTAAAAAATCGCTCGAAAATTCAGGCTCTTCGATCTGACCCGTTTTTTTATCGTTATGATAAAAAGTGCTTACGCCTTGCTCATTTGTAATAAGAGTTAACGAGTCACCTTTTTTAATATCAGGCCAAATAGACAATAGCTTAGTATCGTATTTGGCAGACAGCTTTGATTTACCTAAATGTGTCCATTGCTCGTTGGTTGCTTTTACAATTTCTTTAGCATCAAAATTACGTAAATAAGTGAGCTTAAATTTAACAGGATGTGTCCCAGCACTGTAATCACCTGAATGAGTAAATAATTGAGCGTCATACACATCCCAAAATAAATACTCCATTCTTGCCTCGCCTACTTTATTAAACTCAGCACTTGCATATGCCAAGGGCGTTGTAAGTAGATAAAAAACAATAATTTTAAATAAAACTTTCAAAATAAAATCCTTTCGTTTAGATGAATTATACCAATTGCATTAAATTAGTGGTCTATTATAGCGATAAGAAAACAGCTCAATAACAAGGCTAAAATTATGATACATAGTTGTTCTATATAAATAATTTTTAACGTAGTGTGTGAGCTATTTAATACGCTAGAACGATCATTTTTTTAATAAAATTGATATTACATTACGGCTAATGCCTTAGGTTCGATCAATGGCTACCGATGACTTTATTTTTTGATTTATAAAAACAATGAGTGTGAATACTGATGACCAAAGTAACCCATATGCAAGCCAAACTTGCCATAGGGGTAATCCAAAACTTATAACTCCAAAGCGTGCTCCAGCCCAATAGCTTGCAGGCGCAAAAATCAGGCAAACCAAAAATGACTGCCAGAGTTTTAATTTACTTAGAAAAAGCATGGATGTATTTAAAGAAAGTAACAGCGCGGTCCATAAAAAAACGAGCCATAGCGGAAAGGGATAAACTTTAAATTCTAACAAACCTACTTTAACAGCAATAAATTCTAAAAGCAGGGCTAAGGGAAGTGCCTTAATTAATAATAAGGTGTCTTGTTTTTTTTGTTTTGACAAAAAAAACATCAAAATAACAATCAAGCCACTGAAAATAAGTGAATTAGCTTCAAGCAGCAGAGATAAAAACCAGACTGCTTGAAACAAAGCAAAATTAATAAGCGAGTGCAATGAAGTCATTATTACTAACAAAACGAGGTTTACGAGCCATTAAATGTACCGTACTTGTTGAGCGTGTTCTAAATGCTCCTTCACAATAGGCAAAGTAAAATAACCACAAGCGGTAAAAGCGCTCATCAAATTTAGAACGGTCTAAATCAGGCCAACTTTGTATAAAGCGAGTGCGCCAATCAGCTAGTGTTCTCGCGTAATGCGCGCCAATATCGTTAACTGTATGAATAACCATATCGGTGTTATTTTTGATTTGCTCGCTCATCTCGTTAAGGGACGGCAAACAACCACCTGGGAAAATATACTGCTGAATAAAATCAGAGTTTTTTAGGTAATGTTTATAACGCTGATCGCCAATTGTTATCGCTTGAATAAGCATAGCACCGTTATCTTTTAACAGCTCACCGCATTGAGTGAAAAAACTTGGTAGATAATCATGACCAACCGCTTCTATCATTTCAATAGATACCAACTTATCGTATTTCCCCTTAAGCAGTCTGTAATCTAGTTTGAGCAGTGTTATTTTACTATCAAGACCAAGCTCTTTAACTTTTTTGGCCACATAATCATGTTGTTCGTCTGAAATAGTCGTGGTGGTTACATGACAATCAAAGTTAGTGGCAGCATAAATTGCAAATGCTCCCCACCCTGTCCCAATTTCTATTACTGAGTCACCATGTTGTAACTCAACTTGCTCACAAATACGTTTAAGTTTGTATTGTTGTGCCTCTTCAAGTGTCGCTTCTTTTGTAGGATAAACGGCGCTTGAGTAAAGCATTTCTTTACTTAAAAATGACTCATATAAGTCATTGCCTAGATCGTAATGAGCGACGATATTTTTTTTCGAACCGGATTCAGAATTTTTATTTTTAATGTGATTAAACCGGTGGGCAATATTACTAAGAAAAGCGAACTTTTTTTCGAACTCATCAAGCTGCTTTTCGTTTATTGCAAATATTTCTATGAAGCGTGTTAAATTATCACAAGACCAATGTCCTAATATATATGCTTCACCAGCGCCTACGCTGCCAGACAGAGCAAATGCTTTATACATTGCTCTATCATTAACCGTAACGGTTACTTTAAAATCAGATAATATATCACCAAATACGGTTCGTTCATTATTATCATCTAAAACAATCTGCCCTGTTTTAATTGAAGAAAATGCTCTAATAACTAATTTTTTATATAAATTGGCGAACCAGCCAGCACTTTGTTCACAATTTAAGCTCGACACTTTTTCCATTTAAATACCTATTTATTTTTCTAACTATCTGTATGTGATTTATGGTTTGCCCGAATGCCCCAAAAAAGGCACTTTTTTTATAAATAACTTTAATGCTTGATGATAAATACCTTTAAAAATTGACCATGTCATCGCCGGAAAGCGTTTTAGTAACTTACTCACTTCTTTGTTGGTGAGCTCTATACGCTTTAGGCGTAATGTTGCATCAAACAATAACTCTTCATCGCGCTTATTTTCAATATGTATCAATGTTTTATCATTTGAATGTTTGATATGCCAATGATAGTTCATATCCAAATTCATAAAAGGTGATACGGAAAAAACCTTCTTAAAGTTCACTTTTTTTTCTAGGGGGACTAAATAGTAATGGCGTTCATTCCAAGGTGTATTACTTACTTCAGCAATCATGTACGTAAAGCTATTATCGCTATTACCAAAGAAGTAGAAGTTCACGGGGCTAAAATAAATACCTAAACAACGCAATTGTCCGAGCATATAAACATGGCTAAATGTTTCACTTACCCCCAATGCGGCAAGTTGGTGATGTGCACGTTCAATAAGGGAGTATGTATTTGGCTGTGGTACGTGTGTTAGATAATCGGTTTGCTGAAATTTTAGCGCTTTAAAACCACATGTTCCTAACTGCTTATGGATACCATTTAATTGTTGAGGATTATTTATATCTACCCACATCATATATAAAGGATAACTAAAGCGATGCTCTTTAACAGCAAAACGGCGATGTTTTACATCGCCTAAATAGACTGCACTAGTCAAACTCGACCCCAAGTTGTTTTGCCACATCTACACCGCTGTGTACGCCATCTTCATGGAAACCGTTGTACCAATAGGCACCACAAAAATAGCTATTATTATGGCCATCGATACTGTGTTTAAGTTTTTGCGCTGCGATAGAATCTTGATTAAATACGGGGTGATGGTAGGTGAATTCGCGCAAAATTTTGCTTTTATCTATCCCTTCAAGGTGATTAAGCGTGACACAAAATTGGGTATCTGATTGGATGCCTTGCAATATATTCATCTGATAGGTAACAACGGCCGCTTTATCAGTATTATCATTAAGTAAATAATTCCAACTAGCCCATGCTGCTTTCCTATCTGGTAACAAGTTTGTATCTGTGTGCAGTACCACTGAGTTTTTAGTGTAAGGAATAGCGCCTAATACTGTTTTTTCTTGCTGCGTTGCATCGCCAAGCAACGCAAGCGCTTGATCTGAATGACATGAAAATATTACTTTATCAAATTTACTTTGCTCACCATTTGCAAATTCGATTATAACTTCATCGTTTTCACGATTAACCGATTTAATATCTGTATTAAGTTTAATTTTGTCTGCAAAGCCTTTAATCAATGGATTAATATACTGGCGAGAACCACCGGGTATTACATACCATTGTGGTCTATTTGTTATATCGAGAAGACCATGATTAAAAAAGAACTTAACAAAAAATTCAACCCCTACATTTTCCATTTCTTTTATGCTTGTGGACCAAATAGCTGCCCCCATAGGGAGAATGTAATGAGATTTAAAAAAATCGTTAAACTTATTTTTGTCGAGTAATTGACCTAATGATTGCTCACGCTGGTAATCATCTTTTTCATGCAATGCTTTACATAACTTATTAAATCTTACAATGTCGGATAATAAGCGCCAAAACTTAGGTCTAAAAATATTTCTGCGTTGAGCAAATAAACTCGTAAACGTGTGTCCATTGTATTCAAAACCAGTGGCTTCATTATGAACACTAAAGCTCATTTGTGTTTCTTGTTTATTAATGCCTATCCGAGAAAGTAGTTTTTCAAAATAGGGGTATGTTCTATTGTTAAAAACTATAAAACCAGTATCTACTGCGTATTTAACGCCTTCTACAGTTACATCTACAGTTGCAGTATGGCCACCAATGTAATCATTTTTTTCAAACAATGTCACGTCATAATGTTTGTGGAGTAAATGTCCACATGTTAAACCAGATACACCAGTCCCTATTATTGCTATTTTTTTCAACGGGTTAATCCTTTTGCTATTTTAAGCCAAAGCGGTAGAGGTAATATTCGTAATGCTTTTAATATAAGTGTAAAACGATACGGAAAATGTACGTCTTTGCGGCGTTTGTGTATTCCTTTGATCATATAGTCTGCGGCTTTTTCGGCCGTAACTGCCATAGGCATAGGAAAATCATTTTTATTCGTCAGCGGGGTTTTTACAAAACCAGGGTGGACCAAAGTCACATCAACATCGTTTAAATCCACGGCTAAACTTTTAGCTAAGTAACTTACGCCCGCTTTTGATGCGCCATAGGCTTCTGAGCGCGGCAAAGGAAGGTAAGTCACACTTGAGCTAACTAACACAAGCTGTCCACCCGCATTTATTTTAGGAAGTAGAGCTTCAAGGCAGTACCCCATTGATAGTAAATTTACATTTATGACACGTTCGAAAAGTGCACTATCAAAATTTCTAGCATCATCAATGTATTCACAGTTACCCGCATTTAAAATAACGCGGTCAAAATGAGGAAAACCGATTGTGGCTTCCTTGATCTCTTGTAGGTTGGTAGCGTCAAATTTGCACGCTTGAATGTTTTCGTGTTTAGCAAGCTCTGCGAGTTTTTCACTATTACGCCCACATGCGATGACAGTGTCTCCCATTTGTGCGTATTTAATTGCTAACTGCTCACCAATGCCTGAGGTAGCACCTGTTATAAGTGTGATCATAATTAGCCTGCCCTTTTATCTATTAACTTTATAACACTGCCGAGTAAGGGAATATGCTTGTACAACAGCTCACCCACATTAAAGTAATCTCTGTGCAAAATAATTTTGCCACCTTCAAAGATGAGTTTACTATGTCCTTCAACCGAGATGGTTTTACCAGAGGAAAGCTTTGGGTGTGCGTAGTACATGGTCCAGTAAATGAAAGCGTGATTATCACTGTGGAACGAATCACTAATATCAAACTGGCAATGCTTAACATTGCAATATAAATTAGCAAAATATTTACGTAATTCTACAATGCCATTTATTTGATGCATAGGGTCAATAAATTGTATGTTGTCGCAGTAAATATCATTTAATAAATCAAGATTGGTACTGTTAAGCTGTTGGTATATTGAAATAAACTTATCTACTGGTAACTGGTTATCCATATCACACCTTAAATGCGCTAAGCGCACGCTCTCGTGCTGCTTTATGATCAACTATTGCTGGCCAGTAACACTCCTTATCTTTACCCGTTGCGGCTAGGTAAGTATGTGGGAAATGAATGTGTTTATCTGGCACGTTTTCAAGCTCTGGCAAATACTTACGAATAAACTTGCCCGTTGGATCAAAGCGCTCACTTTGTCTGATTGGATTAAAAACCCTAAAGTAAGGCTGTGCATCGCATCCTGTACTTGCTGCCCACTGCCACCCACCATTATTTGAGGCTAAATCGCCATCAATTAGGTGCTGCATAAAAAAACGCTCGCCTTCACGCCAATCTATTAATAAGTGCTTAGTTAAAAAGCTTGCAACCACCATCCGTAAACGATTATGCATCCAACCAGTTTGTTTTAGTTGCAACATAGCGGCATCAACTAATGGGTAACCTGTACGTCCTTCGCACCACGCTGTAAACTCGCTTTCACTTTTGCGCCACACAACTGCATTGTACTTTTCGTTAAAGTTGTCGCCACGGGAAAGCTTGGGAAATTCAGCAATGAGATGTCTGTAAAATTCACGCCAAATGAGCTCATTTATCCACGTAAAGGTTTTACTTTTTGATGTGGTTAGTATGTCTGGGTAACGCTGCTGAATATTGATCAATAATTGCTTAGTGCTCACTATACCCAACGCTAAATAAGGGCTTAATCCTGAAGTGCCTTTTATACTTGGTATGTCACGCTGATCATCATAACTGGTGAGTTTGTCGCAGATAAAGTTATCAACCACAGTTGCCAGTGTTTCATCGTCAACTGGCCACTTTTCAGAGCTGCCATCACTTTTTAATAAGCCACTTTCATCAAACTCAACGGGCTCAGAACTTAAAGGCCACAGCGGTAAACTAAAATGTGTATCTTGGTATTGTTTTAACCATGCTCGTTTAAACGGAGTAAATACTTTATACATTTCGTTACTTTGGTTTTTAACCGAACCAACGGGCGCTATTAAATCGCCTTCATACAAAGTAAATGTAATACAGAGCTCGTCACATTTATCTAAAATCGCCTTATCACGATTTACTTCGTTAAGCTCATACTCTGCATTAGCAATTATGTGTTTTACATCATTCGCTTTACAAAAATCAATAAGCTCACGCTCACAATCAGAAAAGCTTGGTGCTTCTATAATGTGTAAAGTAATACCATAATCTGCAAGCTGAGATTGAAGATAAGAAACCCTTCGTTTTAGCAAGTCAATCTGAATAGGCGCGGCTTGATGTTGTTGCCACTGTTTTTCAGACACAAAAAAAATGGCGTGTTTAGCGCCATTGTTTAGCGTTTGAATTAACGCTTCGTTAGAAAAAAGGCGCAAGTCGCGCCTAAACCAAAATAGTGTATCCATTAAATACCAAATCGTAGTTTTAAGTCATGAGGGTAAGGGTTAAAAAACACCTGTTTTTCAAGGTATTCATTTGGATGAACCTTCAAGTGATGTTTTAACAAGGTAAGTGGAACGTATAAAGGCACCAAACCTTCGCGATATTCGTCGATTGCATCACGGAGTTCTTGTTTTTCTACTTTCGATAACTCTTTTTTAAAGTAACCTTGTAAATGCATCAACGTGTTGCAATTGTTTCTGCGAGAAGCTGGTTTTTTAAGGCCTGTCATTAAACCTAAAATATACTCATCTGCAAGTGCGTTAATGTCGTCGCCGACGTAAGTTCCCAATAAGTTACCTAAATCACGGTAAGCTTGATAATTATGAGCCATTAACAAATACTTATACTGAGAATGAAATTGAGTAAGCTTATGAACCGTAAGCGGCTCCTGCACTAACTTTTGCCAATTTTTGAATACGTAAATTCTCATTACAAAGTTTTCACGTAAATGCATGTCGTTTAAACGTCCGTTTTCTTCACATGGCAATAACGGGTTATGCTTCATTATCTGCTCAGCGAAAAAACCAATGCCTTCAGAGGTATTCCCTGTTCCTGCTTCGTTGTATATTTTAATGCGTTCCATGCCGCAGCTTGGGCTTTTTGCGCAAAATACAAATCCACTTAATTGTTTGGCTTGTTCTGTTGCAACTTTTTTACCATATTCGGTAAGTTGCTGACCAACCTCACCAGACCCATCAGGGCGGCATACTTTAATGGTATCGCCTACTCTCACTTGACGAATAGTTGGGCGAGGGATCGGTAAACCTACCGCAACTTCAGGACAAAACCGTGTGTATTCAACGTGTTTTCCTAGCTCATCCATACAAAAATTTGATTTTTTATGACCCGTATCAAATCTAACTTTTTCGCCTGCTAAGCAGGCGCTTATACCTATTTTTATTGTATCTGTTTGCATATATTCTCTTAATAAATCAAGTTACCAATTGGATTAAGTAACTTACTGAAGCCCTTATTAAAATGTAGTGCACTACTGACAACTGTAAAGCACAAACACCCATCTTTTGTTAAAGGGGTATGTTGGTGACTACCATCTTGCCATATAAAATCACCTGGAACGTAGCTATCTTCTTCATCGCTAAATTCGCCATCTAATAATAATGTGACCTCAAATCCTGTGTGTGTGTGCTCTGGTATTTCGCCACCCGCATCAATATGCAGCAAGCTAGAACGTAGAGCTCCATCGTCAAGTGCAATACGAGAGCGAGCTAATTTACCTACTTGCGTAAATTTGCTATGAGAAATACGTGTTAAAGCACGTGGCAGTTGGTACTTGTGCTCATTGACTTTAATAGACACAGGTGCAACTTCGTAGACTTCATCAATCGAATTGTCAGATGTGATCATGTCTAGTAGGTTTAATTCAAATTCTTCAAATGACTCAGATTGCTCGTTATGAGATTTCTCAAATTGAGTTGGCTGTTCACTAAATAGTTCATCTGCATTACTTGCTTCAATTTTAGCAACTTTTGCTTGGCATACAGGGCACATATCAACGTGGATAGACACAGCTAAGCTCAAAGAAGCGCTTAACGATGCTGAGCAATACTCTGTAAGTAAAGTTTCACTCGGGTGATGTTTAATCATGCTTATCTCCCATTTCATTACGTAATTTCTGCAAGGCTAAACGTAATCGTGATTTTACCGTGCCTACTGGAATATTAAGTTGCTGAGCTAATTGCTCTTGCGACATGTCTTGAAAATAAACACCTCTGACTACCTCTCTTTGTGCAATTGGTAGTTTATCAAGGTAGCGTTTAATTTGTTGATCTTCTAAATGATCACTGTATTCATGGTTTGTATCTTCAGAATCATTTAACAGCGGCCAAATATCTTCGCTTATATTTTCTTCTTTATTACTCTTCATTTTACGAAGCATATCAAATGAGGCATTACGCATAACGGTGTAAACCCACGTAGTGGCAGCCCCTTTCTCACTGTTGTATAAATGCGCTTTGCGCCAAACAGATGTTAGTGTTTCTTGCACAAGCTCCATGGCTTGCGCTTCAATACCAAATTGCTTGATCCCAAAGCGTTTTATTTTTGGCGAAAAATACTCGAATAAATAAGCGAATGCTTTCTTATCACGGTTTTGTGCAACCGCTATTAATGCTTGCATCAGTTCAGAACTAGGCGTTTCTGGCATGGCAGTATACTTACCTGTATTAGGTTCACAACGTAGTGTTTGTTGTTGACTTACCATAATAATTTACCCCGTTATTGCTTTTGTGTAATGTAATACGGGCAATAATTAGTTCAGGATCATAAAAATTTAGGCAAATTCGTTATTAATTACAGTATGGAGGAAACTGAGTAAGTTATCAAAGTTTGTCTCAAACGCAAGTTGCTGTTTTTTCTCAATAGATATAGGTAATAGTTCAAGCCAACGGGCTGCAATCCAAGGCAACTTATTGAAGTGTGTTTGCTTATACAAAGTGTTTAATTCTGGGCTACCCAAAAATACACTTTTTAGCGCATCATGTAAGCGGTCGTTCTCACCAATTTCGTTATTAGAATCTTTATACCAATAAGGTGTATTACATTGTGAAACGAGACCATGGCGTAGTTCGTACTCGTCTTGGTAAACATCGTTTATTTGCACGCTTTGTGATGCAAATACATCAATTAAAAGCACGTCGTTATCGTCTTGATCAAAGTCAATAATATCAACTAGGCAGCCTTGTGCGCTAATATTAAATGGTGTGTCATGCTCAAACGTGCAAAGCACAAACCCTGTATTATTTTTTAACGCGGTTTTAACCATATTTAAATAGCGAGGTTCAAATATGCGTAGTCGCGTGTAGCCTTCTGGTAAAATAAAAATCGGTAATGGAAAAATCGCACGTTTCATAAAAATCTACTTATTTCAAACACTCTGCCTTTATTTACGTGCGCTTTTGCTAAGTCGATCAGCTTTATATGATTCGAATTAATTACCTGCCATATAATTAGTTAAATATTAAACCAACCACCCATAAATTTAAATATTTGAACCGAGTAATAAGCGCTGATCATGCTTACTACTGGTGCCAACATTAGTGCAAATAATCCAAGTTCACTGCTCATCGTTTTAATCCTTTAGATGGTTTATTTTACGTTTTTAACACTAGCGTCAGTATTTTCAGACACTGTAGAATTCGTTAAAGTAGGCGCCTCTAATAACCCATCTAAAATAGTTTTAGCATCAAAATAAAGCGTTTCTTTTAAAGATTTTTCAAGCTCAAATGTAGTTTGATTAACGTAACTAGCTACACTTTGAGACACTATGCTAGCTACATCTAGGTCAACTTCTGTTGCGTGTATTTGCGAAGAACCTAATACTAATAAACTGGCCATAGCGATTTTAATTGAATGTTTCATAATGGTATTCCTTGTTTGTGTATTGTTTAGACATAGTTATACAATCAAGGGATATACCAACATCAAAGTAAAACATAACCACTTGTAATTAAATAGCTTTTAATAAAACGACTTAATTACAACCATTCACCTCTCGTTAATTTAGCCACACACTTTAATTTTTTGACCATTTTTTAGTTAAAGTTTACATCTATTATTTGAGTTCCGATTAAGGAGCTTATTTTTTAACGGGCAGCACTTTTCTACCTAAACGATATGCATCGACAATACTCAAGACCCAAACCACAATCATTAAAGGTAAATACTTATATTCTGCAAATTTAGCGCATGCATCTGACGGTTCATGTGCAGCATTTAAAATAGCCGTCACCGACATGGGAATTTTACCCGAAACAATTTCATTGGCCGTGCACTGAGCAATCGCAAATATATCTTGAAGAGTTAAAATTAACAGTACAGAAAATACCCCCGCAAAAATAGCGCCTATTAAGTGTTTTTTTAAAGAAAAATGCCCTGCACCAGGATAAACAACAGCAGTAAGTAAAGCCGCTTTTAAATCTGTTTTCATGTTTATTTCAACTCATCATTTAGATTATAGTAGAGGTAAGCATAGTGAATTAATTTTCTTTGAAATCAAGTAAAAGCTAAATCGTTTATTAAATAAAGCGCTTCAGTATTGCTCAAAACTTAGATTGAAAATTTCAGCGTACACTTGTACACTAAAATCCATTCCAACAGTGGTAGGATCTGTTATGTCGCTAGAAGCGCCCTATTCTCGTAAAGAAGAACAACTCAATGTTATTAGTCATGCACTCGGTATTATTTTTGCCGTATTTGTTATGTGGGACTTATTTAGCCAAGCCACCAGCACTAAAGCATATTTTAGTACTGCGATTTATGGCAGCAGCCTATTTGTGCTGTTTTTGTCATCCACTTTGTACCACGCCAGTATTCAGCCGCGCTTAAGAGCCTTTTATAAAAAGTGCGATCACTGCGCCATATACTTACTCATTGCCGGCACCTACACTCCCTTTTTATTAATCTCATTAACCGGTGCTTGGTCATGGGCTACGCTTACCTTTATATGGGGAGTAGCACTCGCGGGCGTGGCGTACAAAGTATTTGTAAAAAACGGTAATAAAAAAATATCACTCGCCACCTACTTGCTGATGGGTTGGTTTGCACTGGCCATTGTATACCCACTTTATTCGCGTGTTGATGTAAACGCACTTTACTGGTTACTCGCCGGTGGTATTTTTTACAGCGTTGGTACTTTATTTTACAGTGCTAAAAGCACCCAATTTAGCCACGCAATTTGGCATTTGTTCGTTATAGCTGGTTGTGTTTGTCACTATATCTCGATTAGTAATTATGTATATTAGACTATGTGTAATTTCTAAAAATGTAACCTACAGCGATATACTTATTTTTCGCTAAATAAAGTGGTACATATGCTGATTATTAGAAAATTTCAAAATGGTGATGAGCTAACATTAAGAGAAATCTTTTTTAACACAATCAGGAACGTTAACATTAAAGACTACTCAGAGGTACAAGTTCAAGCATGGGCTCCTGATGATTATGACCAACCTGAATAGTATAAACGGATCAGCGCTATTAATCCTTTTGTAGCTATTTTAAATGGTGAAGTCGTAGGTCATGCCGATGTTCAAGGTGATGGTTATATCGACCACTTTTTTTGCCATTGGAAACATCAAGGCAAGGGTATTGGTAAAGCACTACAATAAAATACTACATCTGATCAAAGATCATTCGGAGGTGGCAGGTAATACCAATTCCATTTATT
>NZ_PNDU01000294.1:0-10144 GCF_005886635.1 Pseudoalteromonas sp. S558
TTCTTACATAAAAAATTATTAACGCTGTTAGTGAACCGTTTAACCAGCTTTAAGCTTAAAAGCTATAAGTGTAGCCCATCTGTACAGTACGTGGCTTACCTGGCTGAATGCCACCGTTTGAACGGTTAGCAATGTATGTTTTATCAAACAGGTTATCAACGCTTAGGTATACTTTTTGATTCTCATCAATTAAGTATTTAGCGGCTAAATCCCACACAACGCGGCTATCAATTGCGTTTAAGCCTGACTGCGTTAAGTTCGCGTGCGCATCAGATACGTAACGTACTTGGCTGTTTACTACAAAAGCAGAAAACTCAGCACCTAACGATAACGCTACTTGGTTTTCTGGTACGTAAGGCATTGCATCGCCTTTTTCTACCGCGCCCCAAATCTCTGAATCAAAATCGTTTTTAAATTCAGAATCGGTGTAAGTGTACGTTAATTTAACTGGGAACATAGCTGCATCAGTCGCAAACGTACGGCCAGCGCTAAATTCAAAGCCTGATACCTCTACTTTACCGTAGTTGTATTGGTCGCCAATGTTGTCGTCGCTACAACCTACAGATGCAGTACAGTTACCGTGCATGTTGTCGTAATCAGAGTAAAATGCAATAACTTCACCGCTGAAGCTATCCATATTGAAGCGAGAGCCAAACTCGATGTTTATACTTTCTTCTTCTTCTTGAACTGCATTACCCGGTGCTGCAGGTGCATAGCCTTTTTGAATGCCCGCAAGTAATGTCACGTTTTCGTTAAGTGTGTAAGTAGCACCTAACGACGGAACTAAAATTTCAGTGTCGTTAGACACATCTTTAGTTAAACCGTTGCTGCGAGTAGGATCTGATTTAGACCACTCTTCACGTGTAATAGTAATGTCTTCATAACGAAGGCCCGCACTGATCACTAACGCATCAATTGTCCACTCGTCTTGAATAAATAAGGTACTTGCTTTTGCGCTATCTACACGGTTGCTATCAGAGCCCGGAACACCTTGCGATGTTAGCGTCATGCTTAAATCTTGATTTAGTGTGTATTTGTCTTGCCATTGAAAACGATCCATTTCGTCTTCGTGGTAACGTACGCCAACCGTAATGTAGTGATCGCCAGCAGGGATATGTAATTCAGACTGAATCCCTTTAGCTTGGTAATCGCGGTTGTTAGCTTTAATAGCAATATCTTCGATACCTTCGCTTGTTGGGTTTGCTTCAAATTCGCTGTATTGTGCAAGGTAGCTTTCACTTACTTTGCTGGCTTTATACCAGTTACGATGAAAATCGTTTAAGTAAGCTGTAGCTAAAAGCTCATAGCCAGCACCAAAACGATACGCGTAGTTAAGCTGGTATGCATTGTGGCGAGTGTTCATTTCATCGTTTTGCGATGCAGCATAACGACGATAAGGACTTTCTTGATAGTCTTCGTCTGTTAAGCCCATGTATGTTTCGTCTGATGTTTCGTCAGAGTACTTAATTTTTAGCTCTAAATTATGCGCATCGTTTTGACCAAACGTATGGCCAAACTTTAATAGTAAATCTGTTTTTTCAAAGCCGGTGTTGTCATTGCCTACTGGCAACTCTTTAAAGCCGTCTGCGCCGTAAGTAAATACTTCAATTAAACCTGCTGTGTTGTTTTTTTCTTTACCAAAGTAAGCGTGACCTTTGTAGTAACCGTCGCTACCAAGGGCTGCATCTACCATACCTTTTGAGCTGTTTGGTTCAGTAGGTAGGCTGCGTGAAAGTAAGTTTAAAACACCGCCCGTAGTACGAGGGCCATACTTAACAGAAGCCGCACCTTTTAATACTTCGATAGATTCCATACGACCCATAGTAGGGAAGTAGTAAGCAGAAGGGGCAGAGTAAGGCGCAGGTGCAACTAGTACACCGTCTTCCATTACAGAAATTTTATCGTTACGGCCAGTACCTGTACCGCGCATACCAATGTTAGGGCGAAGACCGTAGCCGTCTTCTTCTTGCACGTAAACGCCCGGAACAGAGGCTAAAACGCGAGAAATATCGGTGAATTCAAATTTTTGCAGTTCTTCGTCAGAAATAAACGTAGCCGAACCTGGAATATCGTTAATTGCTTGTTGTGAACCAATAACGGTAATTTGTTCAAAGCGTTGTTCTTTATCGCTGGTGTCTTTTGCTATTGCAGTAGCACTAAAAGACAAAGCAACCGCAGCTGCTAGGGTAGATACTAAAAATTTAGGGTTCATTATGTTCCTAATCATGTCAATTATCGAAATTGGCGTAATTTGAACACGTTAACGAATACGAATCAATGTTATTAAGTATTTAATGATTCAGTTTTTTAGAACTAAAAACATCTTCTTATGCAACTTAGTTAACTAAATTATATTAATTTACCAAAACTCTGGTTAAGGTATTTACTAACATAGTTAGCCTATTGCAAGTGAATTTAACGCAGTTAGCGCTGAAATAGCTGCTTGAGATAGATTTATTATCTAGAGTTCAGGTTAGTTATAACGGCTCAACTAATTGAGTACTTACTTTAACCTAAACGCAGGGCTATAAATTCAGCGAGTTTATCAACTGCATTTTCCGACTCTCCGGCACTTTTAACTAAACTTATGCCAATATCGCCAAGGGCAGGTAAGTGTTTAGTTTGCACCTGATAGTTAAGCTCGCTGGGTACGGTACTTTTAGCAAGAACGGTAATGCCAAGTCCTTCTTTGAGCGCTGCAATAAGACCGGTTAAATCGGCATTGCTATAAACAATACGGTATTTTATGCCGGCACTTTTTAATGCATCAATTGCGCGGCGACGATAAATGCATCCCTCTGGCGCCGTGACTAAAGTAACTACGTCATTTTGAGCCAGCGATAAGTCGCCCACCCATACGAGTTTGTCTTGCATAAAAATCGGGAATTTTTCAGAGCTGAGCCGCTCATTAAGGGCGAGGACTAGATCAAATTGATCTTGGCGAGAAGCTGAAAGTAAATGCTTACTCAAACGCGATTTAACTTCTAAAGACACCTCAGGGTAGAGCGCCACAAAATCGCCAATAATGGAAGGCAAAATACGCGCAGCAAATTCGCTAGGAATACCCAAACGCACTCTACCGGCAATATTTTCGGAGGTAAATTGCTGCAAAATAGCATCGTTGTATTGCATCATTTGCTTTGCCATCGGCAGTAATAGCTCGCCGTACTGGTTAAGTACCTGGCGCTGGCCTTGTTTTTTAAATAACTTATATCCAAGCACATCTTCCAAGCGCTTTATTTGCAAGCTTACTGCCGGTTGCGACAAACCCAATAAATCGCCAGCTTTAGCAAAGCCGCTTACCTCAACGACCATAACAAAGGTGCGTAAACTGTCGGTTGATATATTTTTCATATTTAAAATTACAATTTATGTCGCCATATATATAAGTATTATTTATCAATTGATAAATAATTACAATTTGTTGTTATACATCTTGCGCAATATACTTTTATGCATTGAAAATACATAGGTGTTTGTTATGACTTTTAACCCAATTATGTTTGCCCGCCACAGCAACGCTAACAGCGCGGTTGTCAACGCTTTGCAAGCAAATAACAACACCGTTGTAATGGATTTTAGCGGTAGTGAAGCATCGGTATTTTTAAGTACCATTTTAGGCCACGATTTAACTAAATTAACGGCCAGTGGCTTAGGATTGAAAGGGTCGCTCGACGAAGACCTAAATTCTGATTATAGCTACGCTGTATATTATTTTAGCGAAACCGCTTTTAGATTTGTATTACCACACAGCGCAAGCCTTCAATTACAATCACTTATAAATGAACAACAGCTTCGTTTTGATATTGATTATGTTACTCGTACCGACCTAACTACTTTTACCCTAAGCGGCGAAAACGCATTTGATACCCTAGTTGATGCTTTTAAGTTAACGCCAGGTTTACGCCTTTCTGACGCGCAACTTTGTTACGGCGCGCAAAGTGGTGAGGTATTTATTACTGCTATTGATAAAAGCGATGAACAACACTTTGTGCTTATAGCAAAAACGCCAGAGCTACAAAAATGGCAAAGCTATATGCAAGCGCATGGTTTTGCACTTATGCAAAATCAAGCCGCATAACGAATATAAACAACAGGTAAGCATAACAATGCTTGCCTGTTTTTAATTACGGTTAAGTAAAAACTAATTTAAGTCACGCCCTAAACAGGGTTAATTTAAACGTGAAGGAATGTTATGACGTCTAAAACTGTACTACATGCTAAGCACCTAGAAGCGGGCGCAAAAATGGTTGATTTTCATGGCTGGGAAATGCCAATCAACTACGGCTCACAAATAGAAGAACATAATGCCGTTCGTACTGATGCAGGTATGTTTGACGTATCACACATGACGATTGTTGATATTGAAGGCGAGCAAGCTCAAGCATTTTTACGTAAGTTAGTAGCAAACGACGTAGCTAAATTAACAGTCCCTGGTAAAGCACTTTACACCGGCATGCTTAATGAGCAAGGCGGCGTAATTGATGATTTAATTATTTACTTCTTTAGCGAAACATTTTACCGCCTAGTTGTTAACTCAGCAACACGTGAAAAAGACCTAGCACATTTAGCTAAAGTATCGAGCGACTTTACCGTTACAGTTACTGAGCGCCCAGAGTTTGCAATGATTGCAGTGCAAGGCCCTAACGCAAAAGCAAAAACAGCCACACTTTTAAATGCTGAGCAACAAGCCGCTGTTGAAGGCATGAAGCCATTTTTTGGTGTGCAAGTAGGTGATTTATTTATTGCCACAACGGGTTATACTGGCGAAGACGGTTACGAAATAGTAGTACCGAACGACCAAGCGGCCGATTTATGGCAACAACTGCTAGATGCAGGTGTAGCGCCTGCTGGTTTAGGTGCACGCGACACGCTACGTTTAGAAGCAGGTATGAACCTTTACGGCCTAGATATGGACGAAAGCGTATCTCCACTTGCAGCTAACATGGCATGGACCATTGCATGGGAACCAGAAGATCGCGACTTTATTGGTCGTGACGTACTTGTTAAGCAACGCGCAGAAAAAAGCACTGACAAACTAGTTGGCTTAGTGTTTGAAGAAAAAGGCGTGCTGCGTAGCGGTTCAAAAGTAATTGTTGATGGTGGTGAAGGGGTTATTACCTCAGGTACTTTCTCACCAACACTTGGTTTTAGTGTAGCCCTTGCACGTGTACCACGTTCAACAGGCGATACAGCTCAAGTAGAAATGCGTAAAAAATTAGTAAACGTTAAAGTAGTAAAGCCTAGCTTTGTACGTAACGGTAAATCAATAATTTAAATAATTTGGTTATATCAATCAGTGTAATTACAGTGATTGATATCCTCCCAATATAAACCAAAGGACAAATAAAATGAGCAACATTCCTAGCGAGTTAAAATACGCACCTTCACACGAGTGGGTTCGCAGTGAAGGAGACGGTACTTTTACTGTTGGTATTTCTGAGCATGCACAAGAACTTCTTGGCGACATGGTATTTGTTGAATTACCAGAAGTGGGTGATGAAGTAGATGCTGGCGAAGACTGTGCAGTAGCAGAGTCTGTTAAAGCAGCATCAGACATTTATGCCCCGATCAGCGGTGAAATTGTTGCAATTAACGACGAGCTTGAAGATTCACCTGAAACAGTAAACAGTGATGCTTACGGCGACGGTTGGTTATTCCGTATTAAAGCAGCTGATGAGTCTGAGCTAGAAAACTTGCTTGACGCTGAAGGTTACTCGCACACTATCGACGAAGAATAATCGTTAATTATTGTTTGCATTAAAAGCCCCACTATTTAAAACATTGGGGCTTTTATGATTAAAGTGCTTATTTTTCCATACATGGTAAGCAGCTAAATCATAAATATTTTTATTATTACTAGTTACCCATTAGTAATAATTACACTTTTTTGGATCATAGGAATCTGGACACATGTCAAACGCCAAATCTCTTGAAGAACTAGAGCAAAAGCAAGATTTTATTCGCCGTCACATTGGGCCAAGCCCAGAGCAAGTAAGCGACATGCTGAGCGCGCTTGAAGTATCGAGTGTACAAGAGCTGATCGATCAAACTGTACCTGCTAGCATTCGCCTAGAGCAACCGCTAACAGTTGGACAAAGCCGTACTGAAGTTGAAACACTAAGCTACTTAAAATCAGTAGCAAGCAAAAATAAAGTTTTCAAATCATACATTGGTCAAGGCTACCACCCAACACATGTACCACACGTAATTTTACGTAACGTACTTGAAAATCCGGGTTGGTATACTGCGTACACACCGTATCAGCCAGAGATTGCACAAGGGCGTTTAGAATCATTATTAAACTTCCAGACTATGACCCTAGATTTAACCGGTCTTGATTTAGCAAGTGCATCACTACTTGACGAATCAACAGCCGCTGCAGAGGCTATGGGCCTTGCAAAACGCGTATCAAAAGCGAAAAAAGCCAATGCATTTTTTATTGCTGACGACGTACACACACAAACAATCGACGTAGTAACAACGCGTGCCGAGCAGTTTGGTTTTGAAATAATTGTCGGTAAAGCAGCAGACGCGGTTAACCACGACATTTTTGGTGCCTTATTCCAATACCCATCTACATCTGGCGAAGTGGTAGACATAACTGACCTAATTGCTGGCGTACAAAGCAAAAAGGCCATTGCCTGTGTTGCTGCCGACATAATGAGTTTATTACTATTAAAAGCACCGGGTAAATTAGGTGCCGACGTAGTATTAGGTTCGGCTCAGCGTTTTGGTGTACCTATGGGTTACGGCGGTCCTCATGCTGCATTTTTTGCAACACGTGACGCATACAAACGTTCATTACCAGGTCGTATTATTGGTGTATCTAAAGACCGTTTAGGTAACGACGCACTACGTATGGCAATGCAAACGCGCGAACAACACATTCGCCGCGACAAAGCCAACTCAAACATTTGTACAGCGCAAGTATTACTTGCCAACATGGCAGCGTTTTACGCGGTGTACCACGGCCCACAAGGCTTAAAAACTATCGCGCAGCGTATACATCGCTTTGCTGATATTTTAGCTGCTGGCCTAAAAGCTAAAGGCATCGCACTTAAGCACAGCACGTGGTTTGATACGCTAACAATTGCAGATGACAACAAAGACGACGTAATAGCACGTGCCATTGCAAAAGGCGTAAACTTTGCTACAAACCACGAAGGCGAGTACTCAATTTCGGTATCAGAGACAACAACACGTGCCGATATCGCTGAGTTATTTGATATTATTTTAGGCGAAGGCCATGGCCTAAGTGTTGACGCTATTGCAGCAGACGTTGAAGCAAATGGCAGCGAGTCAATTCCTGTAAGTTTAGTACGTGACGACGAAGTACTAACGCATCCAAACTTTAACAGCTACCACAGCGAAACAGACATGCTTCGCTACATTAAGCGACTAGAAAGCAAAGATTTATCGCTTAATCACTCAATGATCTCGTTAGGCTCATGTACCATGAAACTAAACGCGACCGCTGAGATGATCCCAATTACGTGGCCTGAGTTTGCAAACCTTCACCCATTCTGCCCGCTGGATCAAGCAGAAGGTTACCAAATAATGATTGGCGAGCTACACGACTGGCTAGTAAACATTACCGGTTACGATGCAGTATCACTTCAGCCAAACTCTGGCGCGCAAGGTGAATATGCAGGCTTAATCGCGATTCGTAAATACCACGAGTCACGAGGGGATGCACACCGAAATGTATGTTTAATCCCAAGCTCTGCGCACGGTACTAACCCTGCATCAGCGCAAATGGCGAGTATGAAAATTGTGGTAGTTAACTGCGACAAAAACGGTAACGTAGACATGGTTGACCTTAAAGCGAAAGCTGAGGAAGTGTCTGAAAACTTATCGTGTATCATGATCACTTACCCGTCTACGCACGGCGTATACGAAGAAACAATTCGCGAAATTTGTGACATTATTCACCAGCACGGCGGCCAAGTTTACATGGACGGCGCTAACATGAACGCACAAGTGGGTGTAACAAGCCCAGGCTTTATTGGCTCAGACGTATCGCACTTAAACTTGCATAAAACGTTTTGTATTCCACACGGTGGCGGTGGTCCAGGTGTTGGCCCAATTGGTGTTAAATCGCACCTAGCGCCATTTATGCCAAACCACAGCGTAATTAACGTACCTGGTACTAACATCGGTAACGGTGCGGTATCGGCAGCGCCTTACGGCTCAGCCGCTATTTTACCTATTTCATGGGCTTACATTACCATGATGGGTTCAGAGGGCTTAAAACAAGCCACTGAAATGGCAATCGTTAATGCTAACTACTTAACGCATGAGCTAAGCAAGCACTTCCCAATTTTATACCGTGGTCGTAACAACCGTGTTGCTCACGAATGTATTGTTGACCTGCGCCCGCTTAAAGAGCTATCAGGCATTACTGAAATGGACGTAGCTAAGCGCTTGCAAGACTACGGCTTCCATTCACCAACTATGTCGTTCCCAGTAGCTGGCACATTAATGATTGAGCCAACTGAGTCTGAATCAAAAGGTGAGATTGACCGCTTTATCGAAGCAATGGTGTCAATTAAAGGCGAAATTGAAAAAGTAATTTCTGGCGAATGGTCAATCGAAAACAACCCGCTAGTGTTTGCACCGCATACACAAGGCGACGTATTAGGTAACGAATGGGACCGCGCATACGACCGTTTTTACGCTGCATTCCCAGTGCCTGCAGTCGCTAAAAACAAGTTCTGGCCAACCGTTACACGTATAGATGACGTATACGGCGACCGTAACTTAGTATGTTCATGCCCAGCGGTTGAGACTTATCGCGACTAAGAACAGGGACTAATTTTTTGACCTTTAATGGGTAGTAAGTCCCATTATAGTTTGGGAATTTATAAAAATTATAAAAGCCGTTGCAGCAATGCAACGGCTTTTTTGTGTGTGTTTAAACATTGTAGACGCACAGCTTGCTGGCGTGTTGGGCGCAGCCCAAAAGGTGTTTAATTATTGTAGGCGTTTAGCTTGCTGACGCGCGGGCGATAGCCCAAAAGTTATAAATAATATTGTGCACTCGTAGCCTTTAGGCTACATTTATTCAGTAAGTTGAATAAATTGGAATAATTACTATGACGCTACAAATATCAGATTTTAACCCGTTTGACTATATGGAAACACAGCAAGAAATTAATACATTTTTAGAAGACTGTTTAGCTGATGATGATCCAAATACCTTTATTGAAGCACTTGGCTTATTAGTTAAAAAGCATGGCGTGAGTGATATTGCTAAAGCAACGGGGTTAAACCGTGAAAGCTTATACAAAGCCGTTAATGGTAAAACAAAACCACGTTGGGAAACTATTTTTAAAGTAACGAAAGCACTTAACTTTCGCCTTACAACACAAGTAGCGTAAGCTGGGTAGAGTGAAACGAAACCCTACGAGGTTGATTTAAATTGTAGGTCGTCCTTTAGGGCGAAACAGTGAATTTAACTTGCAGAGCTTATTTGAAATTCTGTGTTATTGCGTGTAAATATGTTGTTTTCAAACTTGCTAACTTACATATATTGTCGGGATAAATCCGCGACCTACATTAAAAAACCTTATTCAAGGTTTTTTGCCAGATTGCTGGCGGCAACCAAGGGGCGCCTGCCGCCGACCGCCCCTTGGAACCCCACGGCGCCCCGAGCATCACGCTTAATCCTTCAAACCACAATCGATGTGAACGTAAACGCCATGAAAGCACATCCATGTGCAAGCATGGCTTTCATTTCATCCATGAAATGAATTACTCATCAATTGCTTATTTCAGGGCGTGATGACGGGGGAAGGGTGTTAAACGTGAGATTGGTGTTTGCTTTTGGAAAGAAACAAGATCTGACCCTCGCATTTTCGTATGGGCGTAGGTTGAGAAGAGTGAAACGAAACCCAACGAATCACAAATATACTTACTCGCTCAAAAACCAAGAGTATGTGTTATTTATTGTAGGCGTTTAGCTTGCTTACGCGCGGGCGATAGCCCGAATAAGTATTTGAATAGGTGTTTGAGGTGGTAATCCCCCCATTTTTAATGGAGGCTATCTGTAGAATTCCCGTTGTTTAACTTTTCCAGCTTTTGTATGGGTGTTATGCCACCTATGCCCATATTAGGGCGTTCATTATTATAAGTCCATAAC
>NZ_PNDU01000295.1:0-6731 GCF_005886635.1 Pseudoalteromonas sp. S558
ATAGGCGATAACGCAGCATAAAGACCAAACATGCGCTGCCCAAAAGGTTCTTTCTAGGGACGATTAACTTTTTGTTGCTCGGTTTTTACTTAGCCCACTAGGTTACAAAACTCACGCCGCGATTAAATCGCCCCTAGATTGAACAAACTTCAATCCACACAGGTCAACACGCCCTAGAGATTTATTTTTTGAAAGTACGTTTTAAGTTTTATAAGCCCCGACTCAAGCTCAAACTTTTGTATTTTGGGGTTTTTAAACTTAAAGCCGTTTGAAATATGCGTATTAATCATAGTAGCCATACCCTCAAAGCCCTCTGGCGCAGTGGTAATTAAGTCATTTAACAATGGCTGAATAAGTGGTTGATGATCTTCTATGAAAGTCGGATTTTCGTATATATCGTAAATAAGGTTAGTTAGTGTTTGTTGGTTTTGTTGTTCCATAATAATTTCTATTAGCCCTATTATTGGGGTTAACAGCTCCTTTTGAGTTTAATAGCGCATTCCATTAGTAAAAATTGAACCTAACTACTCAAATCATTAAAGTAATTAGAGCTAATATTTAATCATATTTTTCTAGAGATATACCAGTTTCTTTTTGCTATTTTTAGCATAAACTCATTTGGCATAGATTACATAGAGTTTTTTCATGAGTACTAGTCGCTTAAATTACTCATGGCAATAACAATCAGAGTTGAAGGTAGTGACAATACGCGAACAGTATCGGCTTTTTAACATCTTTTTTCTCTTTAATTAAAAATATAAAAGGTAGCGAAGGCTACCTTTCATAACTTGCTTACCAATTTAAAAACACGCTATCTAAACAAAACATCTTCACGATTAAACCATTTAACACAAAATGCCAAAAGCGCTGCCGCTATAATTGCTGTTGCTAAAAAGATTAAACCAACAAACGTGTAATCTACAGTGCCCTTTACTATTTCTTTAATTGCTAAAGCTACATTTGTAACAGGAATAAATGCTGTTTTGGCATTAAGTTCCATATTTGGCATTATTGAAATAATAATAGGGAAAAATACACCCATGCTAAGTGGAGCCATATAGTTTTGTGCTTCTTTAAACGTACGTGCATAAATAGAAATAGCCAGCGCTAAGGCCGAAAATATAGCAGCAATTGGCAAAAGTAATACAAATATCATCAGTAAATCGCTAACTGCTAATGTACTAAACGCGGCTTTGATGAAATCTAAATCTGCAAATGCTAATGCAAGTGCAACCCAAACGCCCATACTTAAAACGGTTATGGTTGTACTAGCAATAGAGGTTGTTAACAACGTAATAAATTTACCGAGTACTAGTTCAGTCCGCGTAATCGGCGTCAATAATAATGTTTCAAGAGTGCCACGCTCTTTCTCGCCCGCGCCCAAGTCGATTGCAGGATATGTAGCGCCCATTAAAACTAATGGAATAAGTAAATATGGTAAAAATCCACCGATTTTTTCACCCAAATTTTCACGTTTATCTGCTGTATCAACTTTAACGACTTCGATTGGATTTAAAATGGCTTTTTGCGTTGACTCATTAACACCAAAGCTAAGTAACTTTTCCTTTTGCAACACATCACTGTATTCTTTTGCAAGTTCTTTTACGCGCTCAAATAAAAAGTTAATAGATTTAGCATCATTAAAAACAATTTCCCACTTACTTTGCTTGCCGTTATTAAGTGTTTGCTGTGCTTGGCTTGGTAGGTAGATACCCATATCAATATCGCCGGTGATAACGCCAGCCTTGAGTTCTTCAATCGTATTAAAAGTTTTAGTTCCTTTATATAACTCGAAACTTTTGTGATAAAACACTTTATCTGTAAACTCTTGTGCATATTGGCCATTAATAATTACATAGGTATTTACTTTTTGCTCTGCATCAAGCGCGGCTTGCGAGCTCATAAACGCCATCACAGCAAATATCAGTGGGAAAATAGCAACAGGCAATGCAACAACGAATAGTAGTGTTTTTTTATCACGTAGTAATTCTCTTAATTCCTTTTTAAATACCTCAAACATCATGCTTCTCCGTTAATATATTCATAAACGCTTGGTTTAATTCGTCACTGTTACCTGCTTTTCTAAACTCATCAACAGTGCCATCAAAACAGCTTATACCTTCATTAATAACCGCAACACGGTCACATAATAACGCGACTTCGTCTAAGTGATGGGTCGAAAAAATAACGGGTGTCCCTTGTGCTTTTAAACCTTTAATAAATTCAATGACGGTTTGTGTAGTCATAATATCTAAACCCGTTGTTGGCTCATCGAGTACAACTACTGCTGGGCGATGAACAACTGCACGGGCTATATTCGCTTTTTGTTTCATACCCGTTGATAAGTTTTCAGCTCGCTTATCTATAAACTTATGCATATCGAGTAAAGTGAATAACTCTTCACAACGCGAGGCTATATCATTTTTTTTCATGCCGTGAAGTTTGGCAAAATATTCTATATTTTCTTTTACGGTTAAACGCCCGTACAAACCGGTAGAGCCAGATAAAAAGCCAATAGATTTGCGACCTAACAATGGCTTTTTAACTATGTCGTTACCTGCAATAGTGATGCTGCCTTCATCTGGTTTCAATGCCGTTGATAACATCCGTAACGTGGTTGTTTTGCCCGCGCCATTAGGACCTAATAAACCAAGTACTTCGCCTTTTGCGCAGCTAAAACTAACGTTACGTACTGAATGAAAATAATCTTTGTCTTCGCGGGGATCTATCTCGTCGACTTTATTCTTTTTATGGTCTTTCGTTAGCTTAAATTTCTTTTTAAGCCCAGCAACTTCTATCATGCTCGTGTCCTTCGTTTCGGTCTAAAGTAGTCCGTATTGTTATAAAATGCTTCATCTGTATTTTCATCATGCCAACCAGGCACACCTAATAATGGTAATGGTGAAAGTTGTTTATTATCGGCTAAACAATTATCGGTTTTAATCATCTCATAAAGGGCTTGATCTAGGTACTGGTATTGAGTTACTAAATCTTTACAAAATATTTCATCCGGTACAAAAACAAATAAAGCTTTGCCCGTTAAACCTATATAAGGCTTAGTTAGCATTTCGTAATTTGCATGACCAAACATAAATGGCTGTATAGTTTTACCCCATTCACTTCTGTGCTCAACAAATGCAGTTTTCCATTGATGATCGCAAAGCCACTGCGGCCATTTACTCTCACTAATAGCTAATACAACACCGCATTCATCAAAAAGTGTTAATGCATTTCTGTGCTTGGTGCGATGTTGTAAGCCATGCTCAGCAATATCTTGCACATGTCTTTGGTTTATAAGTGCTTTAGTTTTAGGGAACAAACACCAAATAAAGCCGCCAAATAGATCATGCCAATTTTCTGTGCGTGTGGGCACTTCGCCAGTTTCAAAAATAACTTGCTCATAGTAACGATCGCCAAACTCTATTTTTGCATCGTCAATAAACCGTATCGGTAGATTATTTTCATTAATGGCATTTAGGTATGGGGCAAACCACTGTGGTGTTGGCCAGCTTATTTGCTCATCAATTTTAAAAAGAGTATTTAGATGCAAAAATGCACCACTTTGCAGACTACTTGGCTGCCACTGCTCCGGGGGGGTAAAACGTTTCATTGTTATTAGTTACTTACTCGTTTATGCCTTAAACTTTACAACAGTTTACCGCAAAAACTGGTTCTACTTAATAGAAGTTAATATACTTACGAGAACTTAAAACAAGAAACGAGCTGATATGAAACGTTATTTCTCTCTTACTTTACTTGCTGGTGCTATTTTAGCTGGCTGTGCAACATCACGTATTACTCCTACCGACATAACCAATGGTTATAACAGTATCCAAGCGAATGAACTGGCTGAGCATATAAAAGTACTCGCATCAGACGAATTTGGTGGCCGTGCTCCTTCATCACCTGGCGAAAAGCTAACGCTTGATTATTTAACTGCGCAGTTTAAAGCTTTAGGCTTAGAGCCTGGTAATGGCGACAGTTACTTACAAGAAGTGCCATTGGTTTCTTTAGAAGCAGATTCGAACATGGTGCTAAATATTGGTGGTAAAGACTATCAATATAAAAAAGACATGGTTATGGGTAGCAGCCGAATAAGCGCACAAGAAGGCATAGAAAATTCTGAACTCGTATTTGTGGGCTACGGCGTTAATGCACCTGAGTACAATTGGAATGACTACGAAGGGTTAGACGTTAAAGGCAAAACAGTTGTAATGTTGGTTAACGATCCGGGCTTTGCTACAAAAGATCCAGCCTTATTCACTGGCGATGCAATGACTTATTATGGTCGTTGGACGTATAAATACGAAGAAGCAAGTCGACAAGGAGCTGCAGGCGCTATTATTATTCATGAAACAGCACCTGCATCTTACCCGTGGTCAGTCGTTGAAAACTCTTGGAGCGGCGAGCAGTTTGGTTTTCAAAAAGAAAACAACAACATGGACCGTGTTGCAGTCGAAGGTTGGGTTACAACTGAGGTTGCAAAAGAGCTGTTTACTAAAGCGGGATTAGATTTTGATACAGCTAAAGAAAACGCTGCAAAAAGTGCTTACCATGTTGACATGGGCGACTTAACTGCTTCTGTTAATGTTAAAAACACCATTAAAAAATCAGTATCATATAACTTTATTGCTACTTTACCGGGAAGCGAGCAACCAGATGAGCATGTTATTTACTCAGCTCATTGGGATCACTTAGGTACAGACAAAACACGTAAAGGCGATCAAATTTATAATGGTGCTCACGACAACGCAACGGGCACCGCTGGGCTAATCGAAGTAGCTGAAGCCTTTACAAAATTACCTAAGCACCCTAGCCGCTCAATGACATTTTTAGCGGTAACCGCTGAAGAGCAAGGCTTATTAGGCTCTAAATACTATGCAGCAAATCCAGTGATTGCAGCTAATAAAACAGTCGCTAACATAAACATGGATAGCTTAAATTTATTAGGCAAAGTAAAAGACATGAATGTGGTGGGTATTGGTAAATCACAAATGGATGAGTTTTTAGAAACTGCGGCTAAAGAGCAAGGCAGAACAATATCAGGCGATCCTAAACCATCATCAGGTGGCTATTACCGCTCTGATCACTTTGCATTTGCTAACATGGGTATTCCGGCCATGTACGCAGGTGGCGGCACTGTGGCTGCTGATGAAGAAACGGCTAATTACCGTAAACGTATGAGCTTAGTACTTCGCGGTTGTTACCATCAGCCATGCGACCGTTACCGCGACGAATGGGATCTCTCGGGTGCGGTTCAAGACTTACAATTATTTTATAAAGTAGGTTTTGATATTTCTGAGCAAAAGCAATGGCCAACGTGGAATACAAACTCTGAATTTCAGCGTAATTAGCCCAATTTAATCACAGCCTTAATTCAAATTTAAACTAACTTAGATTTGGCTATCGAAAAACTCAAACAGAGTAATCGATTTAAATAGATACAAATGATATTGATTATCATTTAGTGAATAGTATACAGTGTGACCTAGTTAATTTATTAGGTCGCATTGTATGATTTCACTCCCTCACATTGGTTTTATTACTCCTGCCTCAAAACGATTTTTGAGCCAAAATAAACGCTTACTGCTGCCTTTATTTATTTTAACTTGCCTTGTAATACCGCAATTACGCGAAATAACAATGACCGCACTAAGTGATGCATTTTTTCAAGTAAGTGTGTTTGTTGCTGCTACCCTTTTAATTTATTACTACGCTATAGAACACTTACCTCAATTAGAGCTTAGTTATTTAAGCGCGAAATCATCGGTTCTAGAAATTAGCTTTGCAGCGGTTTTAGGTGCATTACCTGGCTGCGGTGGAGCTATTATTGTGGTTACTCAATTTACAAAAGGCCAAGCAAGCTTTGGTGCTATTGTTGCTGTGCTAACAGCTACAATGGGCGATGCAGCATTTTTATTACTTGCTACCCGCCCTACTGAAGGCTTATTAATTATGGGAATAGGGTTAGTTGTGGGTACATTCAGTGGTTTACTGGTCAATACAATACACAAAAAAGAATTTTTACGCCCAACAGCGCAAGAACAAAAGCACCAAATTAAAATACTCTCAACTAACATTATTAAAATCAGTAAACCGGTTTGGATGGTAGCAATTATCCCAAGCCTTATAATTGCCTTTTTGATTGCGTTTAATGTTGATTTTTCACAGTTTGGTTCAAGCACTAGCACTGTAATTACGCTATTTGGTGCATTAATGGCTTTATTTATTGTTAGTATTTGGGCACTTTCGTCAAGAGGTGAAAGCTATCAAGAAGTAACGTCAGAGGACGATGCATGTAACCCCCCTTCTAAAATAATAAAAGTATTACAAGATACCCATTTTGTAACGGCATGGGTTGTAGCGTCATTCATGCTATTTGAGATTTTAATTAACATTGCAGGACTTGACTTAAAAACGTGGTTTGTACATTACGCCTATTTAGCACCGCTTATTGCAGTGCTTATTGGATTTTTACCCGGTTGTGGCCCGCAAATAATTGTTACAACACTTTATATTCAAGGCATTATTCCTTTTAGTGCTTTAACGGGGAACGCTATTTCTAATGATGGGGATGCTCTATTTCCAGCAATTGCAATGGCTCCCAAGGCTGCAGTTATAGCAACGCTTTATACATCTATTCCCGCTTTACTGGTAGGTTATGGACTCTATTTTTTGGTTGAAATCTAAAAATAGACTGTAAATACTAAGCACAAAAAAGCTCAGCAATT
>NZ_PNDU01000296.1:0-7955 GCF_005886635.1 Pseudoalteromonas sp. S558
GCAGGAAAGTCTAGAGATTGGACAATGATCAATGAAGTAAATTTGAATCCAGAGAAAAAAGAAGAAGTGTGGGCGGCATAAAATTTAACTTGATGCGACAACTAACTTGAAAAACTCCGCACACGAAGCTCTAAGAGCTAATAAAGATAATACCTCTATCGGTTTATCAATAGAAAACTTAATTATTAATAATGAGTACAGCACTACAGTGAGATGAATAGACATAAGTATTATGTGCTGCGAGGTTGTTTTTTAAATAGAATACAGTGTAGGCTTTCGTGGCTGAAGCCAACTTCTACTAGGGAGGTTGGGGTTTAAACTTACCGCTTAAAGCGCTACAGCTTGTGGCTCAGCATTCTGGGTTTCGCTAAGTGTCATATTGGTTATTAGAGCTAAAGCCATTCCCAGGAAATATAGCGTTGTAGTTATTGCGCAGCTCTTTTGTAGGTCTGGCTTTAGCCCGACAAAATGACGGGATAAATCCCGACCTACAAATAACTTAACGCTGAGCTGCTTTTGAATTAACCGCTAACAGCTCTGGCCCTTACTCTTCTATCGCACTCACAATAAAATACGGATTTAAGTACTCATCTTTGGTGTTATAAATAAGTGGGCTGCCATCAAGTTTAGTCACTTTTGCACCGGCTATTTCGGCGATTGCATGGCCTGCTCCTGTATCCCATTCGCAGGTTGGACCTAAGCGCGGGTAAATATCGGCGCTGCCCTCAGCGACTAAACACAGTTTTAGTGAGCTGCCTTTAGACACCATTTCAACCTCATCAAAGCGTTTTACAAACTCGGCTAAATCGGGAGATGGGTGCGAGCGGCTGCCTACAACTCGAATTAACCCTTTGTTAGGTTTGGTAGTTACCTTAAGCTCAATTCGCTCATCGCCTTTATCTTTAAATGCGCCAATGGCTTCGGCAGCTAAGTACGATACGCCAAGGGCAGGTGCATCTACTACGGCTAAAATAGGAATGCCGTTTTTAATTAGGGCGATGTTTACGGTAAATTCACCGTTCTTTTTAATAAATTCTTTAGTGCCGTCGATTGGATCAACTAACCAGTAGCTTTTCCACGTTTGGCGTACATCCCAGCTTATGTCGGCGTTTTCTTCACTGAGTATTGGAATATCAGATGTGAGCTGTTGAAGCCCTGCTACAATCAGTTTATGAGCTGCTAAATCGGCGTCGGTTACGGGGCTTTCATCGGCTTTGTACTCAACGTTAAAATCCTTTTCGTAAATTCCCATTATCGCTTGGCCTGCTTTGCGGGCAAGGATGAGGGTTTCTTCTAGCAGTTCGGTTTGATTCATGGGGTTAACCTATATTATGTGCTTTTGTTTTAGATACGTTATCAGTTGTGTAACCGATTGGTCTAGGGTGTTTTTACTTGTATCTAAAATTATTTCTGGATTGTTTGGCACTTCGTAGTTTGAATCGATACCCGTGAAGTGTTTTATCTCTCCAGCGCGGGCTTTTTTGTATAAGCCTTTTGGATCGCGGCTTTCGCATACATCCAGTGGGGTATCGATAAATACTTCAATAAATTCGCCGTCGTCTACTAAGCTGCGCACCATGTCGCGCTCTTCTCTAAAGGGCGATATAAACGCAGTAAGTACTAACAAGCCCGCGTCGGTCATTAATTTAGCGGTTTCGCCTACGCGGCGTATGTTTTCAATGCGGTCTTCGTCGCTAAAGCCTAGGTCTTTACACAAACCGTGGCGTACGTTGTCGCCATCAAGCAGGTAAGTGTGCGTACCTTGCTGATTAAGCGCCGCTTCTAGTGCGTTTGCTACGGTGCTTTTGCCAGAGCCAGAAAAACCGGTAAACCATAAAATAGCGGGCTTATGTTTTTTTTGCTCACTACGCTGTGCTTTTGTCGTTGCGTAGTTATGCCAAACTATATTTTCATCCATAGTGAGAGTCTCTTATGCTGTGAGCGCAGGTATTAAAACGGAAATACCAGCGGGATCAAGGTTAATACCGTGATTGAATAAATAATAGAAAGGGGTAAGCCCATCACTATGTAATCTTTTAAGCGATAGTTACCCGCGCTATAAACCATTAGATTAGTTTGATACCCAAATGGCGATATAAAGCTGGCTGATGCGCCAAAGGCAACCGCCATAATAAACGGTAGCGGGTCTACATTAAAACCAACCGCGAGCGAGTAAGCAACAGGGAACGACAAGGCAGCTGCTGCGTTATTAGTAATAAGCTCGGTAAATAATACGGTCATTAAAAATATAGCTATAAACGCGCCGTAAGGGCCAAAATCCCCAAGTACTATAAACATGGCGTCGGATATTTGCCCGGCAAGTCCGGTGCCTATCATTAACTTGGCAAGGCCAATCGCGCTGCCTACGACTACGAGTAACTCGATAGGAAAACGGCGTTTTACTTCGTTAAGTTTTATGGTGCCACTGAGCATTAAGCCAATCAGTAATACTAATAAGCCTTTAACCAGCGGCACTATGCCAATAATGCTTAAACCCAGTACTGCGGCAAAGCTTAGTAGCACAATATTTGATTGCTTAGGTGCAAGGTGTGCTTGTAAGTCAAACCCTGAAATATACACAAATTCGCGCTTTAAGTTAGGCAAGGTGTAAAAGTTTTTGCCTGGGGCGAGTATTAGTGAGTCGCCAGCTTGTAATTGCACTTGCCCAAGGCCGCCTTGTAAGCGGTCGTGACCACGGCGAATGGCAATAACAGCAGCATGAAATTGCTCTCTAAAGCGGGCTTCTTTTACCGTTTTGCCAATAAATTTTGAAGACTGACTTACGACTACTTCTACTAAGTGTTCTATGTCTTTTTGATGATTCTCGTGCACTACTTTCAGGCCGTCGAAACGGGTAAGTAATGGCACCGATTTTATGTCACCTACAAACAGCAGCACGTCGTCTTTTTGAATAATTTGCTGCGGAGTGACTGCGCAAATGCGGCTGCCATCGCGAATAATTTCAGCGAGGAATAAGTCTTTTAAATCACGCAGGCCGTTTTCTTCAACGGTTTGGCCTATTAATTTTGAGTTTGCTTGTACTTTACCTTCTAGGTAAAAAGGCACGACTTCTTGGTCGCTTTTACCGTTGTCGGGTAAGTATTTAAGCATCACTAAAATGGTAATTAGGCCTACGCTTAGCGCGCCTAAACCCACTAAGGTAAAGTCAAAAAAGCCCAGCGGTTCCATGCCCGCATCGACTGCAAAGCCATTAACGATTAAGTTGGTTGATGTACCAATAAGCGTAATAGTGCCGCCCAAAATAGCAGTGTACGACAGCGGTAATAATAACTTTGAAGGGGAGTGATTAGGGTTGTCTTTTATTGCGGTAATAAGCGATGCAACAACGGCGGTATTGTTAGTAAACGACGATAAAAAGGCGGTTGATAACCCCAATTTTGTTACCGATTTTACTAAACTACCTTTAGATAGCGATTGCGCTAACTTTTGAATTAGGGTGGTTTTTTCTATTGCTGTCGACACTAATACCAATAGTACTAAGGTGATAAGCGACGGGTTAGCATAATTAATCAACATGCTTTCAAGATCGATTAGCCCTGCTAAGTAGCTGGTGCCAATGGCGCTTACAAATAACCATGCTGGATTAATACGGGTGCCAAACAGGCACCCAACTAAGGTAAGCATAATGCCTGTTAAAACTAGCTGTTCTACCATGCTTTTAAATTCCTAACAGACATTTTTGTACTTACAGCTTTGATATATCAAGCGCTTGCCAATGTGGAAAGTGCTTGCGTACTAAGCTGTTAAATTCAACTTCAAATTCGCTGAAGTTCGTTTGTTGCGCTTGGCTTTGCAGCACTTGTTCAATCATGCCAGCAGCAACGGTTAAGTTTGATAAGCGGTCGATTAATATAAACGAACCTGTTTCGTGATTGCTGTGGTACTCGTCTGCCAAAATGGTTTCGGTTAGTTCAAGCGTTACAATCGCAATTTCGTTTAACTGCAGTGAGTCGCTAGTGCCGTGTTCAAGCGTGTTCACATCAATTGTGTGATCAATCTTTTTAACAATAGCTGAGGTGTTTTTGCTGCTTAGTTTTAGGTTATAGCTTTTACCTAATACTAATGGCGATTCATGCATCCACACAATTTTAGCTTGCAGCTGGTTGGTAACCACGGCCGTTGAGTTTGCAGGAACGATTACATCCCCTCGGCTAATATCAATTTCGTTATTTAGGGTAACGGTAATTGCTTGGCCTGCTTGTGCGCTATCTAGGTTGCCATCAAAGGTAACAATTTCTTTGATGCTTGATGTTTTACCCGACGGTAATACTTTTATAGCATCGCCTACATGTATCTTGCCCGATGTCAGTGTGCCCTGAAAACCACGGAAGTTTAAGTTAGGACGCACGACATATTGCACCGGTAGGCGCGCTTCAAAGCCTGTATCTGTTTCGGCTGCTGGCGAATCTTCTAGTAATTCAAGTAGCGGCTTGTCGGTGTAATAGGGTGTATGTGCAGAGCGTGTTACTACGTTGTCGCCTTTAAGTGCCGACATGGGCACAAACTTAATGTTTGATACGTTAAGTTGCTCAGCAAATTTAAGGTAATCGGCCTTAATTTTTTCATACACGGTTTCGTCAAAATCAACGATATCCATTTTATTAACGGCAACAACAAACTGCTTAATGCCCAGCGAGTCACAAATAAAGCTATGGCGTTTGGTTTGTACTTGCACGCCGTAACGCGCATCAACCAAAATAATGGCGACATCGCTTGTTGATGCACCCGTTACCATGTTGCGCGTGTATTGCTCATGCCCAGGTGTGTCGGCAATAATAAATTTACGCTTAGCCGTTGAAAAGTAACGGTACGCTACGTCAATGGTAATGCCTTGCTCACGCTCAGCTTGTAGGCCATCAACTAATAAAGCAAGGTCAAGATCTTCACCTGCATTACCTACTTTTTCGTTATCTTTATGAAGGGCTGCTAGCTGATCTTCATAAATTTGGTGGCTGTCGTGCAGTAGGCGGCCAATCAATGTTGATTTACCGTCATCTACGCTGCCACAGGTAAGCATACGCAATAAGCTTTTGTCTTGTTGGCGTGCTAGGTAGGCGTCTATGCCTATTTCTTTTACTTCGTTAAATGTATCGTTATTTTGGCTAGACATTAAAAATACCCCTCACGTTTTTTCTTCTCCATTGAGCCGGCTGAATCATGGTCAATAACGCGACCTTCACGTTCTGATGACGTAGACAGCAGCATTTCTTCAATAATTTCAGTTAGGTTACTTGCTGTTGATTCAACTGCACCGGTAAGTGGGTAGCAGCCTAATGTACGAAAACGTACAGATTTCATTTGCGGTACTTCACCTTCATTAAGTGGCATACGCTCATCGTCAACCATAATTAAAGTACCGTCGCGATCAACAACAGGGCGCTCTTTTGCTAGATAAAGCGGTACCATGTCGATGTTTTCTTGATAAATGTATTGCCAAATATCAAGCTCAGTCCAGTTAGACAACGGGAAAACACGAATGCTTTCGCCCGGATTAACTTGGCTGTTATAGGTGTTCCAAAGCTCAGGACGTTGGTTTTTAGGGTCCCAACGGTGGTGTTTGTCTCGGAACGAATAAACACGCTCTTTTGCGCGTGACTTTTCTTCATCGCGGCGTGCGCCACCAAATGCAGCATCAAAACCATATTTGTTAAGTGCTTGCTTTAAGCCTTGGGTTTTCATTATGTCGGTATGTTTACCCGAGCCATGCGTAAACGGGCCTACACCCATTTCAATGCCTTCTGGATTTTTGTGTACCAGTAGATCAAAGCCGTATTCTTTAGCTATACGGTCGCGAAACTCAATCATTTCACGAAACTTCCAGTTGGTGTCTACGTGTAATAACGGAAACGGAATTTTTGCAGGGTAAAATGCTTTACGCGCTAAGTGCAAAAGTACCGACGAATCTTTACCAATAGAGTAAAGCATTACTGGGTTCTCAAACTCAGCGGCGACTTCGCGCATGATTTTGATACTTTCAGCTTCAAGTTGCTGAAGGTGAGTTAAAGCCATTGTTAGTCGTCCTACTAAAATGATTAAAAGTTACAAATTTAAAATTCGGTTATGTATTTGATACATCTGTAAGCGGCTGTGCAAAGCTGCTTGTTTGTTCGTTTTTCCCAAACCACGCTAGTTGCGAGTGCAGGGCGGCCACTTCGCCAATAATGAGTAACGCAGGCGATATAATGCTGTTGCGCTGGATTAAGTCGGCAAGTTCGCCTAGTTGGCCTGTTATTACACGCTGATTTTTACGTGTACCGTTTTCGATAATAGCGACAGGGGTGTCGGCCTTACGGCCATGCTTTAAAAGCTCGCTTTGTATGTGCGGCGATTTGATTACGCCCATGTAAATAGCAAGCGTTTGATTTGCTTTTGCCAGCGATTGCCAATCAAGTTCTTGGCCGTCTTTTTTACAGTGGCCAGTTACAAATTGAATGGCCTGTGCATGGTCTCGATGCGTAAGCGGAATACCCGCATACGCACTACAACCTGCAGCGGCTGTAATACCCGGTACAATTTGATAATTTACGTTGTTAGCAGCCAGTACTTGTACTTCTTCGCCACCACGACCATAAATAAACGGGTCACCACCTTTAATGCGGCATACTTTTTTGCCTTGTTTAGCAAGGTCGACCAACATTTGGTTGGTATCTTCTTGAACAACACTATGATCGCCTAAACGTTTGCCTACACAAATAAGGTCAGCATCACGGCGCACTAGTTCCATAATTTCGTCAGACACTAAAAAGTCATAAACGACGACGTCGGCTTGTTGCATAAGTTGCAGTGCTTTAAGTGTTAAAAGCTCTGGATCGCCAGGGCCTGCACCTACTACATATACTTCGCCTTCAGGTTCTGCTTTCGCATCTAGCATTTGCTCTAGTTGCTGCTGTGCGGCTTGGGTATCGCCGGTTTGTACTTTACTCACGACAGATGAGTCGAACACGCCTTCCCAAAATTGGCGGCGGTCTGAAAAATGCTTAAAGCGTTTTTTTACTTTGTTTCTAAAGCCACCGACAAGTGTTGCAAGTGGGCCAATATGATGCGGAATAAGGGTTTCGAGCTTTTCGCGTAAGCGACGTGCAAGTACCGGCGCTGTGCCTGCACTTGATATAGCAATCGTAATTGGGTCACGGTCAACAATGGATGGAAATATAAACGTACATTTAGGTTGGTCATCAACCACGTTTACAAACACATTGCGCGCATTGGCAAGTTCAAATACGTTGTTGTTTACTTCATCGCGGTCAGTTGCCGCAATAACTAGCATTTTGCCATCAAGATGCGACTCATCAAAATAAGCATCAATAAGCGTTACTTCATTATTACGTGCATGCTCTTTTAGTTCGTCGCAAAACCAAGGCGCGACTAAAGTAACGCTTGCTCTCGCTTTTAAAAACGCGCGACATTTGCGTAATGCGACCTCTCCACCGCCAACAACCAATACTGGTTTATTGTCGAGTTTGGTAAAGATAGGTAAATACTGCACGTTAATAACACCCCTAAACAAATTCAAATACAAGAAGAACACTTTACTTTGATGAGCAGAATATAGCGGCTATCAATAAGTAAAAAATAATTAAAACCAAGTTGATATAACCAAAAGTTATAATGGGTGGGCTTTTTAGGCCTAAGACTTATTTAACAAGGGATTGCAGCGAGTTACAAGTAAAATAACAAGCTTATAGTGTTTGGTTATGAGCTATAGCGAGTTTGATTTAATTTGTTAATATGGTGGCATATCAAATTTTGTACTTATACCAATTGCATTAAATTAGTGATCTATTATATATAGCGACGAGAAAATAGCTTAATAACAAGGCTAAAATTATGATACATATTTGTTCTATATAAATAATTTTTAACGTAGTTAGTGAGTTATTTAATACGCTAAAATGATCATGTTTTTAATAAAATTGGTATTACTGCTTAATTTT
>NZ_PNDU01000297.1:0-3047 GCF_005886635.1 Pseudoalteromonas sp. S558
AAATCTATCTCGAGCAGCTATTTTCAGCGCTAACTGCGTTGAATTTACTTGCAATAGGCCAGCTATTGACGCGTAAATACGCCTTGTTTTCACTGAAAATCTCTGGCTAGAGAAAATAAATTTAAATATCACCATGATTCAATACGTTAGTAAATTTCTTAACCAGAGCTCAGGTTAAATACCAAACCTACTGCTGTAGATTCAATCTCGAATGATCAACAGGACTTGATAGATTACCTCATCGTAAATAACTGTTGTTCTTTGTTTGGTTCATATTGCCACGTATATGAAAGGGGCTCTGTCGAGCTATCATAAAACCAAACCTCAGCGACTAAATCAATATCTTGCCTGCTTAAGATAAGCTGTGTTTCAAGCGCACTATTTGCAAGTGGGCCTCTATAAATACAATTATTATAATCTGCTCGCTGTGCCGATGCTTTCTTTTGACATACATTTAAATATGCTCTTACATCACCAAACCCAAGCTCAACATCCAAATTTAGTGAATATTTAGTGGAGAGATTAAACTGCTCATCAATTTTTAAAGCATTTATACCGGTTGGTTTAGTGGCTTCTGTTGAAGAAGGAGCAGGTGCCGAGACGGTTGCAGGGGCTTTTGTCTCCTCAGAACCACCTCCTCCACATGCAGTTAAAGTCATTGATAGTGTTAAAATTATGATAGATTTTTTCATTATTGTTCCCCTTTTAAAACAACATTACTGATACTATAATCGTTAAACCATTGTGATTTTTGTTTGCCAGAAGATTCAGCAAATTCAGCAAAACTCTCATAAGCGTCTGTGATATCAACCCCCTCTAACGGATGTAGCCATTGCATACCTACTTCCATTGCCCAAGGTAAACCGCTCTGGCTAAGAAAATATAAACCCCGAGCTTGATCGCTCACATCGTCAGAGCCAGCAAAATTATATAGTGAGGAATCGAATGCTTCAGTTGGCGCCTGGTTTTTTACATGCACTTCCCAGCTTCTAGCTTCTTTATCTATTAAAAAATCACCATGATAAAAGCCCTCTGATGCAAAAATAAAGGGATCAAGAAGTGAACCTGGCGAAGCCGCTTTTGCTTTTGGAGCTTTTAATGGAATAGTCATACTAAATGTTACTTTAACATTCGTGTCACAGTTATCTTCTGTCCTAAAGTAGCTACAGCCAGTTTGTTTAGATACATGAGTCCATGTATCTTGCATAAAAATTAGTATCGCATCATTACGGTTTGCTTCTAAATAACTTTCACTTTGAAGTTGACCATCTATAACAAACACAATGGCATCTTCATCAACTTCACTACTTAAAATAGAACGTGATTCTCCATTTATTGTTTCTTTTAACCTCACCGCAAAACCATTATGATAAGTAGCACCTATGCCTATAAGCTGACCATCAATTTTGTAGCCAACCACATTACTTCCCTCTATTAGCTGGGTCGTTCTGTAATTAATAACTACATCATTAAAATCATAATCACCTGCATACGGCCATTTATCCTCATAGGCAAGTGTTACCCAATCGTTCTCACCAGGATAAACTGCGCTTGCAAATGTTGTGATTTCGTAATCTTCAACTTCTCCGCCTAGTACGCCACCCGTGGCTGTAATGAGTGATGCTTCTGTGCCATCTGTAACCCTAAAACGTGCCCATGTTTGGCCTGATTTTGTGTTGCTAGGGACACTGATTAAAATGCTGTTATCACCTTGATTCACGGCTAATTTGGTAACCACTCTTTCGTCTTCGCTAAAAGTGCCATTTTGGTCCCAGTCAAACCATGCATATAAAAAGCTCGATGCTGACGCGTTAACAATAATTTGGCTGCTTTGCCCTGCTGATATTGCTGTTACAAAGCTTACGCCATCATCAGAGGCATCAATTGGGGTATTAATTAAATCAGCATCCGTATTTATATTTTCACCATCAACCGAATCACCTAAATAAATTAAATCACTGCCAGTACTGTTAGGATCGAATAAATGCCTTGCACCACTTTGCTCCAAACTTGTGTTGTAAGGTGCTGGTGCATCACCAAAATCAATTGAGCTGTCTGTCACTTTTACTTCTGCAATGGCGCAGCGTGCACCATCATTTTGGCTTGATTTAGGACCTGACGTAAATACATTTGCTATCGGTGTGTAGCCTACAACCGGACTAACTTTTAAATCAACCTTATGAATTTTACCACTTTTATTATTACTAAAATAAAACTGTCCGTTAATGTCAAAATAGGCAGCACCAAATGCCCCCGTATCGTCGCCAATATCTACTTGCGTGATAAACTTGCTTGTATTTGCTGCAATATTTATTTCGTGTAAGTCTCCGTTAGACTCAACGGCGTAGAGCAAGTTACTTGTAGGATGAAATGCAAAATCAAATATACTTAACTTCCAATTATTAGTGTTAGGTAGAAGTTCGGCTGTGATAGCGCCATCTAAATCCCCATTTAAGTCAATAGAGTAAAGCCCATAATTAGGATGGTACACAAAATACGATGCGCGTTGGCTGCTTCCATCTCCTGTTACTTGAATATCGCCAACGTAAAAGTTAGTTGCTGGAAGGCCATTAACATCCAAGCGTTTCATTTCAAAATCATCACCTATTTGCACAATACTACTAGGTGATTGCTTGCTAAAACCATATAGATACTGATCTTTATAGTTAAAACCAATTGCGTTAACACTTTCATTATTGACTTCATTTGCAAAGGTTAATTGTGAAGATAAAACAGTCGGTTTGGCTGAAACTAAATCTATACCATAAAGTTGCGCTTTAGAGTCTTGCATCAAAAAAGCCTGACTAGGGCATGTATCAAATGATTGACTAAAAACAACGCAGGGAATTAATGATAAGCATGCTGTGGTAAGTTGGGTTAATTTCATAATAAGTTCGCCCTTATTTATTAAGTGCAAATATTAATGCAAGCCTCACTCCAGATTATAATCACATGAATTTTAAAGCAAAAAAAATATAGCTAAATTATTTTGTGCATGTTGCAATCATTTTATTTTCATTATGCAAACTAGGGCCTTATATGGACTC
>NZ_PNDU01000298.1:0-6399 GCF_005886635.1 Pseudoalteromonas sp. S558
GATCAATTTAACGAATTAAATTGCACTATAACGTCGTTAAAAATTTTTTATTTAGAACAACTAGATACAAAAATTTTTGCCTAGTTCTAGCGTAATTTTCTTAACGTTAAATAGACCCCATATATAAGCAGATTGGTATAATTAGGGTTTTTCGCAAAAATAAATACTATTTTAAAAACAAGAACGCCCCAAATAAAGGAGCGTTTTTTATATAAAACCATACCTCATTAACTAATGGATATATGGAGTTTTACTTTTCTTAATTAAAGGCCCGCACGCTCTTTAATAACAGCAATAAGAGGTGAACCGCCATTACCGCTGCTTTCAGCCCAAGCGATGTCTGCGCCATCTGCAAGCGAGCTCTTCGATAGATTTTTAACTATGTACTCACCTGTGTCAACCGCATTGCTTGCGACAGCATGGCGTAACAAGTTATTACCATTACATTGGACTGCATCATAAATATTGCGAATTTTTACACGAGAACTCTTAAGTTTGCTACGTAGACGATTTTTATCATCAGCAGCAATATACTCACAAATGGATACCGCTAATTGATCGTCAGCATTTACAGGCGCTGTATAAGAAAATGAACCAACTGCAACAGCAGCAATAACAACTAACTTTGATAATTTAGACATGATACACCTTTATGGTACTTTATTCCTATGTTGATTGGTCAATATTGTATCAACTAACTAAAGATACCGCAATAATGTTATTTAATTTTGTATAAAGTTACGAATTTATAACTAGATTTGTTTTTTTCATCAGCTTGTTTACTTTCTTCTTCTTTTATTTCCCAATTAGCAACTTTTTGGTAATCAGGAAACTGTGTATCACCCTTAATATCTAAATCTATAAACGTTAAATATAGGCGATCAGCATGCTCTAAAAATTGTTGGTAAATATTACCACCACCAATAATCATCACTTCTTCCACACCACCAACTAGATCTAAAGCAGCCTCTGGTGTTGTAACAATCTCAATACCTTCCGCACAGTATTTGCTATTTCGAGTGATAATAATATTACGACGACCAGGTAAAGGACGCCCTATTGACTCAAACGTCTTACGACCCATTATTACCGGCTTACCCGTTGTTATTCTTTTAAAGTGCTGTAAGTCGGCGGGTAAATGCCAAGGCATTTTATTCTCTAAACCAATTACACGATTATTTGCCATTGCAGCAATCATTGAAATTACCATTCTAAACACCTAAAACTTTATAATTAAACAAAGAAAAAGGAGCAATTGCTCCTTTTATATAATTAACTGTAATTAACGCTCGTAGACAACTTCCACGTCGTAATCATCTTCATTCCAGTCATCCCAATCATCATCGTCGCCTTTAGTGGCTTTTTTATGATAAGTGTCCCACTTAAACTCAATTTCTTCATCTTTTATTTCAGCAAACTTTTCTTTCGGCATGCTATCTAATAACGTCATGATGTTGTGAATTAAAGGCTGAGTATTGAGTTTATTAATCGCTGAAATGTTATAAATATTTTCAGTCTCTCCAAGCTCTTCAGCTATTTTTTCGCATAAAGCTTTTGCTTCATCCTCAGGCAACAAATCTATTTTGTTGAATACCAACCAACGTGGCTTTTCAGCTAATTTTGGACTGTACTGATGCAGTTCATTAATTATTGCAAAAGCATTATCAATAGGATTTGAACCATCTGCTGGCAGTAGATCAATGATGTGCAATAGCACACGACAACGCTCTAAATGCTTTAAGAATTGTATTCCTAGGCCAGCACCATCAGAAGCCCCTTCGATTAAGCCTGGTATATCGGCAATAACGAATGATTTATTTGCCTCAGGGCGTACAACACCTAAATTAGGTATAAGCGTAGTGAATGGGTAGTCAGCCACTTTCGGTCTAGCTGCAGATACACTACGTATGAATGTCGACTTACCTGCATTTGGCAAGCCTAGTAAGCCTACATCAGCTAATAGCAGTAGCTCTAGCTTCAGGTTACGTACTTCGCCTGGTGTACCTAATGTTTTTTGACGAGGCGCTCGGTTAGTACTTGATTTAAAACGCGCATTCCCCAAGCCGTGGAAACCGCCTTTTGCAACTAGAATTTTTTGACCATGTTGAGTTAAATCGCCAAGCCCTTCTTGCGTTTCAACATCCATGATACGCGTACCAACAGGCACCATAACAAACAAATCATCTGCTTTTCTGCCAGTACAATTACGGCTACGACCATTTGTACCGCGTTCAGCTCTGTGAAAGCGCTCAAATTGATAATCGATAAGGGTATTTAAGTTTTCATCAGCTTGCAGATAAACACTACCACCGTCTCCACCGTCACCGCCATCAGGTCCACCATCAGGAACATATTTTTCACGACGGAAAGACACGATACCGCTGCCACCGTCACCAGCTTCTGCGCGAATTTCTACTTCATCTACAAACTTCATGATTACTCACTTTAGGGATTGGCTTGTTAATTTAACTATTATATACCGAAGTAGCCTTTAGAGCACACAACGAAAAAACACTTGGGTATATATTATAAAAGAACTGAAAACAAAAAACCCCGCAAAGGCGGGGTTTTTTAACTACCTTACTGATTACTCAGTTACGATAGTTACGTATTTACGGTTTAAAGGACCTTTCTGTTCAAATTGAACTTTACCATCTGCTTTTGCGAAGATAGTGTGGTCTTTACCGATACCTACGTTAGTGCCTGGGTGAAAACGAGTTCCACGCTGACGTACAATGATGCTACCCGCTAGAACTGATTCGCCACCAAAACGCTTAACACCTAGGCGTTTGCTTTCTGAATCGCGACCGTTACGAGTACTACCAGCTGCTTTTTTATGTGCCATTTCTAAGTACCTCTAATTAAGCGCTAATGCCAGTGATTTTAACTTCAGTGAACCATTGACGATGGCCCATTTGATTACGAGAGTTCTTACGGCGTCTAAATTTAACAATCTTAATTTTTTCACCGCGACCATGTGAAACAACCTCAGCTGTTATTTTACCACCGTTTACGAACGGTACACCGATCTCAATCTTTTCACCATCAGCAACTAAAAGCACTGAATCAAATTCAACTGCCGCACCAGTTTCAACGTCTAATTTTTCAAGACGAATCGTTTGACCTTCAGTCACACGATGCTGTTTACCACCACTTTGGAAAACCGCGTACATAATTAACTCCGTCTGTGCGCCCTCAAATCGGCGCAACTAAAATATTCTTCGATAGGGCGCGAAGTTTACGCTAATGCGAAAAAACTAGCAACCCTATTTTGTAATTAAAACGAATAAAAAGTAGCTGCATTGAGGACAATTCATTATTTCCTTCATTTTATATTAATTAGCCCTTTTGCCAAGCGCTTTTTAACCATTAGCTAAAATAAACTATCGCAGCTAACTAGGAGCGTTACAGTGTAATAATTAAACTTAACTGACAGTGCATTTTGATTATCAATTAACCAGTTACTTTGCCAAATTAAGCCTCTATTCAGTACTTTAATAGTGTTTTTTCAATCAATCGTCACAAAATATCGAGCTAGTGCATTTTTTGTTGTACAATCTGCGCCGTTCACACATAAAAATTGGCTCGGAGATCAATGGATATACAAGCTATCCAGGCGTTAATCAAAAGCGATATGAATGACGTCAATCAACTTATACATGCGCAAATGCGTTCAGATGTGGCGTTAGTTAACCAGCTTGGTTTGTATATAGTTAATAGTGGCGGCAAGCGTGTTCGTCCAATGTTAGCTATTTTAGCAGCCAAAGCACTCGGTTATCAGGGTAAAGATCATATAACGCTTGCGACAATTGTTGAGTTTATTCATACAGCAACGCTATTGCATGATGATGTTGTAGATGAATCAAACTTGCGTCGTGGCACGCCTACTGCAAATGCTGAATTTGGCAATGCTGCTAGCGTACTTGTAGGTGATTTTATTTACACTCGCTCATTTCAGCTAATGGTTGGCCTAGGCAAAATGCAAATTATGCAAATACTTGCCGATGCAACCAATATAATTGCTGAGGGTGAAGTACTGCAATTAATGAACTGTAATGACCCAGATACAACTGAAGCTAGCTATATGCAGGTTATTTACTCTAAAACGGCTAAATTGTTTGAAGCAGCCACCGGCCTTGCTGCTATTATCACAGAGCAAGACCAAGCGACACTTGATGCACTAAACCTATACGGTATGCATTTAGGTACTGCGTTTCAACTAGTAGATGACGTACTCGATTACAACGCAAATGCCGACCAATTAGGTAAAAACATTGGCGATGATTTAGCTGAAGGCAAACCAACCCTTCCGCTTATTTATGCTATGCAGCACGGTAATGAGCAACAAACACAACTCATTCGTGATGCAATAGAGCACAGTAATGGCATGGATCATTTAGAAGAAATTTTATCTGCACTTAAACAAACCAACGCGCTAGAATTTACAATGCAAAAAGCAGAGCTTGAAGCAGACAAAGCCATTGCCTGTTTAGACTTTTTAGCTGAGTCTGACTATAAGCAAGCTCTCATAAGCCTTGCTCGAATTGCGGTTAATCGCGACCACTAGTTACACAGTGTGAACTTAATTCTGAGCAAAAAAAAGCCTGCAAATGCAGGCTTTTTTGTTATTTCACTTTGGCTATTACGCCATGAAATCAACACCTTCTTTGATGTCTTTTTTCAGTGTTTCAAGCATGTCATTTTTTGCTTTTGTTTCAAATGCGCTTAGTTCGCCGTAAGAAAGGATTTCTTCTACGCCGTTTTTACCTAAACGTACTGGGTGTGCAAAGTACTCTGCATCGCCATTTTCAACAGCAACGTAAGCGTAATCTACAACTTCTTCACCCTGTAGGCCTTTAACTAAAGACATACAAAAACGAGCAGCAGCAGCGCCCATAGATAACGTAGCTGAACCACCGCCTGCTTTAGCATTTACAACTTCAGTACCTGCATTTTGGATACGTGGAGTAAGTGCAGCAACTTCTTCATCAGTGAAAGAAACACCTTCAACTTGAGAAAGTAGAGGCAAAATAGTTGTGCCAGAGTGACCACCAATTACTGGTACTTTCACTGTTGCTACGTCTACGCCTTTTAGCTCAGCAACAAATGCTTCCGAACGAATAACGTCAAGCGTAGTAATACCGAATACGCGTTTAGCGTCGTAAGTACCCGCTTTTTTGAATACTTCAGCAACAATTGGAACGGTGCCGTTTACTGGGTTAGTAATAATACCAACTAACGCTTTAGGACAGCTAGCAACAATGCCTTCTGCTAACGTTTTGATGATGCCAGCATTTACATTGAATAAATCAGCACGATCCATACCTGGTTTACGTGGCATACCCGCTGGGATAAGAACGATGTCAGAGCCTTCAAGCGCTTTGTTTAGTTCATCTGCGCCAAAACCTGCTACTTTAACATCTGTTGGGATGTGAGAAAGGTCAACCGCAACACCTGGTACTACTGGTGCAACATCATAAAGTGATAATTCAGAGCCAGCTGGTAAGCCTGTTTTTAATAATAAAGACAACGCTTGGCCGATACCGCCTGCAGCACCTAATACAGCAACTTTCATTGGAATTCTCCGTCATTTGAGGTAGGAAATATTTGTGGCTCTTAAGATAATGAAATTAGCGACTAAAAACAAATTTATCCTGTGTATTTCAGGTATATTTTCGACCATAGTTGTAAACTTTATTGGTTTATCGCATCAAACTGGCAAGTTAACTAAACAACTACTGCATAATTATTCATTATTGTGTAGAATTTACGACATAAATAACAAAAATGAATAAAGACTATGCAACCGCAAGATAAACAAGAAGCACTGGTAAAAGCATTTAAATCACTTTTAAAAGAAGAGAACTTTGGGTCTCAAGGCGAAATTGTTGACGCATTAAAAGAGCAAGGTTTTGATAATATCAGCCAAAGTAAAGTATCTCGGATGCTAAGTAAATTTGGTGCGGTACGTACACGTAACGCTAAACAAGAAATGGTCTACTGTTTACCTGCAGAAATGGGCGTTCCTACGGCAAAGAGCCCATTACGCCAATTAGTAATCGACATTATGCACAACGAAATGATGATCATTATTCGCACAAGCCCAGGGGCTGCTCAACTTATTGCGCGTTTACTCGATTCGTTAGGTAAAGCAGATGGTGTGCTAGGGACCATTGCAGGCGACGATACAATATTCATTGCACCTGCAAAAATATCTGAAATAGACGTCACACTAGAGCGCGTAAGACTATTATTCGATAACGTTTAATACCAATCGGTTTATATATAGGGTCTATTTAACGATAAGGAAATTGCGCTATAACTAGGCAAGGATTTTTATATCTAGTTGCTCTAAATAAAAAATTTTTAACAACGTTATAGCAGACATTGATCAGACCA
>NZ_PNDU01000299.1:0-1824 GCF_005886635.1 Pseudoalteromonas sp. S558
GCGAGTTTACGTATCAATAGCGGGCCTATTGTAAGTAAATTCAACGTAGTTAGCGCTGAAAATAGCTGCTTGAGATAGATTTATTATCCAGAGTTCAGGTTACTTAACATCATTTATCCAAAAATTTTGAGTATAAGCAGTAGATCATTTATGTTTAAAGTACGTTTAACTAATTATTACCACATCCAAGGAATGATATGATGACTCAGGTAGAGGCTATTAACGGTGTTATTTTTGATTTAGACGGTACGTTAGTATCATCCGAGTTAGATTTTTCACTTATAAAAGCACAAATAAGCTGCCCTTGTGAGCAAGACCTGCTCGACTTTATAGCGCAACTCCCTTCGGCTTATATGCGCGAGGAAGCCATGAACATTGTGCATCAGCACGAGTTACTCGATGCCCAGCATGCGACTATATTACCCGGCGTCAGTGAAGCTATTGCACAATTAGACGCAAAAAAAATTCCGATGGCCATAGTAACGCGTAATTTTGACAAGGCTGCTGCAATTAAATTACAAAATAACCCTCTCCCAATTAGCACGGTTTTAACCAGAAGTGATGCACCAGCAAAGCCCGATCCAAGTGCATTGAATGCCATTGCAACACTTTGGGATATTAGCCCTGCAAATATACTCTATGTAGGCGATTACTTGTATGACATACAAGCCGCGCATAACGCTAATATGCGTGCATGTTTATATGCTCCAGATGTAACACCAGCTTATGCCGACCAAGCCGATTACATATTGCATCATTTTTATGAGTTGGTAGGGCTAGTAGAAAGTTATTCCAAAAAAGTAGCGTTATGTTAAATAGCGCATTGTTTTTTTTATTCTTAAGTTTAGTCTTTAGTTATACAAATTTTATTAATTGATTTTTGCCCATTGTGGAGCTAGCCCAATACGTTTTGAATTGGTAAAATACCGCAAAACATAACGTATTCATCAGGGGCACAAAATGGGCAGAGCATTTGTAGTTCGTCAAAGTTCTATGATCAAAACAGCTAATGCGAAAACGAAAATAAACTCAAAGTATGGTAAAGAGATTTATGTAGCAGCAAAAAATGGCGAACCCGATCCGGAAGTAAATCAAACCTTGCGCCGCCTAATCGAAAAAGCTAAAAAAGACCAAGTTCCAGCACACGTTATTGAAAAAGCAATTGAGAAAGCAGCCGGTGGGGCTGGGGAAGACTATTCTGTTGCTAGATATGAAGGCTATGGTCCTGGCAATTGCATGGTTATTGTTGATTGCTTGACTGACAACCCAAATCGTACAATTAAAGATGTACGCTTACCATTTACAAAAACTGACTCAAAAATTGGTACACCCGGTTGTGTCGCGCATATGTTTGATCATTATGCGGTACTTGGTTTTGCAGGGGATGACGACGAAGTAGTACTCGACGCGTTAATGATGGCTGATGTTGATGTGAGTGATGTTGAAGCCGAGGACGGTAAAATATCGGTATTTGCGCCGCCAACAGAATACTTTAAAGCTAAAACAGCCCTTGAAGGCGCCTTTGAAGGTATTAACTTTGAAGTAGACGAAATTACGTTTATTCCTCAAGTTAATATTGAGATTGAAGACGAAGACGTTATTGCTAATTTTGATAAATTTATAAATATGCTTGAAGATTGTGACGATGTGCAAAATATTTATCACAATGCCATTGTAAAAAATTAAACGTAAACGGCTATAAGCTTTAAAAGCGTGTTTTGTGTATACAAAACACGCTTTTTTACGTTTGAATAAATGTTAGATATTCATGCTCGTTATGTTTATTTGAATATATATTTTTAAAACAGACATTGATCAGACCAA
>NZ_PNDU01000003.1:0-1752 GCF_005886635.1 Pseudoalteromonas sp. S558
GCCCCTTATAGCTGAATTGTTTTCGCCAATTATACAAGGTTGATTCACCAATACCCATCTCGATAGATAATTGGTCTTTTGCTATATTATTTGGAGGCATCATCTTCTGAAGAGCCGACTCTTTGCTTTGCGCTGAATAATGTTTCATTGTTACTCCACACCCTCTATTTAATGGTTAAATATTAAGCGCGACAACTAGTCTGACAGAGAGGGATCTATCCCAAATAGCTCTTAAGTTAGGTGGTAAACTCGTAATCAATTGGTGGTATTTATTAACAATATCGTTTTGGGCATCTTCAGACGTTTCGAAAGAACCTAGCCAAACGCCTTCAGCCTCTTCGAGCCGAAATACCATCACTGCATCGCCCCAAAACTCGACAATTGGACTGATATCTTCTTTTGATTCAATATCTAAATCTATATTTAAGAAATGAATTTCGCTCATGAACAGGCTCTATGTTGATTAATATTATCGTTATTTTATAATTTTTACGGAATAACGCAAAGCGCTTAGCGCACCAATACACAGCATAACCGCTTTAGGTAACTGAATAATCAGTGAATACAACTGACCTACATATGCACACGCTTGAATACTTATTCGTTTGAATTATTACGCATAACATGCGAATGATTTAATTTTATCACCTATCCGCAATTGTTTTAGCAAACGCTAATAACTCACGTCTTAACCATTGATGTGCTGGTGCGTGGTGAAGCAGTGGGCTCCATATCATTTTCACCTCAATAGGGACTATTTGAAAAGGAACCTGGCTTATTACTAGGTTTGTATGTGTAGTGAGTAATTTAGCTTGGCGGCGTGGAAGGGTAGCAATAAGCTGTTCTGACTGGCAAAGCAGGCTTGCAATCATATAGTGGCGGGTAAAAACGCGTATTTTACGGGTTTGCTCGAGTTGCCAAAGTGCTTCGTCTACCCAACCGAGTTTTTGTTTTCCCGATTTATTAGTAACAGCGGCTTCTGGCCCCCAACCTGCACGGTTTACCCAAATATGTTCTTTCTCTAAGTAATCGTCTAAACCTGACTGTTGTAAAAAGGTATTTTTAGGATGGGATAAGCAACAGTAATTATCGCGCCATACGCTGGCTTGATGAAACGAGCGAGGCAGCCCATTAAAGCGATTTATGGCTAAATCGATAGTGCCTTTTTCCATGTCTTGCAGGTTTACGTCACTTGGGCTTAATACATCAAAATTGATACCTGGGTTTTTACTAAGTTGCGCGGTTATAAAAGGGGCTATTAAGGTCGACTCTATATAGTCGTTTGCCATTATTCTAAACGTAATGTTAGCGGTTGTAGGGTTAAATTGCTCACTAGGTTGGGTAATGGCCTCAGCCATTTTTAATAGGGCTTCAACTTCGGGCTTTAATGCAAGTGCTTTTGTCGTTGGTGTCATTGAGCCTGCGGCACGCACCAGTAGCGGGTCGTCAAATAAATCGCGTAAACGCTTTAATGCGTTACTCATAGCAGGTTGTGTAAGCGCGAGCTTATTTGCAGCTTTAGACACACTTTTTTCATCTATTAACACATTTAAATAAACGAGAAGGTTAAGATCGACGTTTCTTATATTCATATGGGCGTGTTGGCCTTTCAGGGTTGAAATTTGTTCAATCTAGGGGCGATTTAATCGCGGCGCGAGGTTTGCCACCTAGTGGGCTAAGTAAAAATCGAGCAACAAAGAGTTAATCGTCCCTAGAAAGAAACCCTAGGGCAGCGCATGTTTGGCATTTATT
>NZ_PNDU01000030.1:0-23132 GCF_005886635.1 Pseudoalteromonas sp. S558
ATGGGGTCTATTTAACGTTAAGAAAATTACGCTAGGACGAGGCAGAAATTTTTGTATCTAGTTGTTCTAAATAAAAAATTTTTAACGACGTAATAGTGCAATTTAATTCGTTAAATTGCTCAAATATTCATGCAGGTTGGTATGAGAAGATTAAACTGATAAGTTTATAGGGTGGATTGCTCGCTCAAGCTGACATAAATTAAGCTCTCAGGGCTTACTTGCAAACAGGTAACAAGTCCTTCTTTAATAAGCTCAAGCATAGCTATAAAACTAACCACTACACCACTTCGCCCTTCATTTGGCGTAAAAAGCGCATTAAATACCACTGCCGAGTTTGCTTGCGATAGTTGCTGTAATATTTGGCTCATTCTCTCTCGGGTTGAGAGTACTTCAGCAGTAATTTGATGATGCTCAAAGGTTTTAGCACGCGCCATTACATCGCTCAGCGCCAGCATTAAGTCTTTAAGTTCAATATCGGGGAGATTTCGGCTTGTGTCTTCACTTATTGGCATCGCGGCATGTGCTATAAAAATGTCACGGCCAACACGGGGGATGTCATCGAGGTTTTCGGCGGCTTTTTTAAACAGCTCATATTCTTGCAAGCGTTTAATAAGCTCAGCGCGAGGGTCCTCCTCTTCTTCAAGCTCTTCGTGCACAGGGAGTAATAAGCGTGATTTAATTTGTGCAAGTAACGCAGCCATAACTAAATATTCACCGGCAAGTTCGAGCTGAAACTCGGTCATCATTTCAACGTAACTTACATACTGCTCTGTAATACTAAATATAGAAAGTTCGAGCACATCAAGCTTATGCTTTTTAATTAAATAAAGCAGTAAATCGAGTGGGCCTTCAAAGGTTTCTAATATAATTTCAAGCGCATCGGGTGGAATGTATAAATCTTCAGGTTTATCTACAACCGCTTTACCATGCAAAAAAGCCAGTGGTAGCTTTTGCTGTACTGGCTTTTCACTATTTTTTGTATCAGCTGTACTTTCGCTCACTCTTACAACTCAAACGGGCTTGTATCACCACAACCAACACGTAATATTTTAACTTCATCTTCTGATAAATCTATTACTGTAGTCGCTTGCTCTGCTAAGTAACCACCGTGAATAATTAAATCAACGTGTTTATCTAATCGCTCTAGAATTTCATCAGGATCTGATTCGGTAAACTGTTGCCCTGGTAAAATTAATGAACACGACATTAGCGGCTCTCCAAGCTCGGCAAGCAACGCACACGCAATTGGGTGTTCAATGACACGCATGCCAATGGTTTTTTTCTTGTCGTTTAATAAACGTTTAGGGACTTCTTTTGTACCTTTAAAAATAAAGGTATATGGCCCTGGCGTATTATTTTTTATTAATCTAAATAGCTGATTATCTACACGTGCGTAAGTAGATAGCTCCGACAAATCTCGGCAAACTAGCGTAAAATTATCGTTTTTATCTATATCACGAATACGCTCTATGCGCTCTTTGGCTTGCTTATTACCAATGTTACAACCGATGGCGTAGCCCGAATCTGTTGGGTAAACAACAACGCCGCCTTGTTTAATAATATCAACGGCTTGACTAATCAGTCTTGGTTGCGGGTTATCAGGATGAATATGAAATAATTGACTCATGTTAATGCCCCTTCTTGTCCTTCCCAAACTTGCCAAACACCTTGGCAATCTTTTGGTAGGTATAAATTTTTACCAAGCTCTAAATAGCTTGTCGGAAAATGAAAATCAGATCCTTGCGAGCAAAGTAGTTCGTACTCACGGCTGAGTTCACCTAAAAACTGACGCTCGCTTGGCGCTTGTTGAGGTTGCGCAACTTCCATTGCGTCCCCCCCTGCACTTTTAAATTCTACTAATAATTTGCGTAGCCACTTGTTTGACATTTGATAGCTACTTGGGTGCGCAAGTACAGCAACACCACCAGCGGCATGTATTGCTTCAATAGCGGTTTGCATGGTGCACCAGCAACTTGGCACGTAGCCTGTTTTACCACGCCCTAAGTACTTTTTAAAAACACCTGGAAAATTTTTAGCTACACCGCGCTCAATGAGGGCGCGTGCAAAATGTGCTCGCGTAATTTGTGCGTCTTTTGCCAGCTCTTTAGCTTGTTCGTAAATGCCATCAAAGCCATTTTTTGCAAGGCGAACACCAATTTCTAGTGCACGCTCTTCTCGCTTTTGCTGCTGAGCCGATAATAAAGAGGTAAGGTCAATATTATTAATATCAATATTTAAACCTACAATATGAATTTCGAAGCTTTCCCATTTGGTAGACACTTCGGTACCCGTTATTAATGAAAGCGGTAAGTTTTCTGCTTCAATAAATTGCTGCGCAGGCTTGATAGCCGCCACAGTGTCGTGATCGGTAATAGCAAACACATCTATATTTTTATCAACAGCGCGATGCAATAATTCTTCAACCGTTAAACGCCCGTCTGAATGTGTGGTATGACTATGTAAATCGTATTTTATCAAAAGAAAACTGCTTAAAATTAAGGGTTACTCGTGTTTATATAAGTATAACAACTTTTTTGACTAAATTGTTTTAAATAAACACTTGACACAAAAGCATAAGATACGTTTTACTGTAGCCACTTTCAGACACATTTAGAATTAACAATAATGATCAATTCAAACTTAAACACTATTTGGTGGTGGCACTCGTAATTTTCGGGTGATGAATTGTCGTGTCTAGCAAAAATTCAAAACCCGCAACTTTGCGGGTTTTTTTATAACTAAATTTTACGAAACGTTTACGTTAAAAATATTTAATAAATTTTGAGGCAGAAAAACATGAATAACGGTCTTACTCTTACACATCGTTGGTGGTGGCGCCTGATATAGCGGGACGGTAATGATCTGTTTGTAATTTAGATATCGTTATTCAAACCCCGCATTGCTAAAGCATTGCGGGGTTTAATTTTTTGAGGGAATGAGGTTTGATTTTTAGTCATATAACTACCACACCAGGCGAAGTAACAAGCATTACGCAAGTACGCGACTATATTAGTAGTCCTCTTGCATTATACGCGGCACTTAATAAGCCTAACTCGCTACTGCTTGAATCGGCTGAGATTGATTCTAAAGACAGTGTAAAAAGTTTAATTTTAGTCGACTGTGCCCTGCGCATTGTATGCCAAGGTAAAACAGTCACTATTACTGCTCAATCTAATAATGGGCAACAACTACTGAGCTACTTGCAGGCAAATGTTAAAAGCTGTGATGCCACTTTAGACGGCGCAACGCTTACCCTGTGTTATTTAGACACAAGCGGCGATACTGACGAAGCAAGTAAACTCGTTGCCGATAACGCATTTAGTGCTTTACGTACGTGTATTAACAGTATTAAAAGCACAACTAACAATCCATTTTCGTTATTTTTAGGCGGTGTATTTGCCTACGATATGGTAGCAAACTTTGAGCAGTTGAGTGATGTACCTGATGGCGAAAACACCTGCTCAGATTACGTATTTTATTTAGCAGAAACCTTAGTTGTTATTGATCATCAAAAACAAACAACCGAACTCATTGGTAATGTATTTAACGGCCCAGACGTACACGCTAACTGCTTTGAAGTAGGTAAAGAATTAGAACGATTAAATACGCTGTGCGATAACGCTTCAGAATTTAGTGCGGATATGCAAAGTGGCGAATGTGAGGTAAGCGTCGATATAGACGATGACACTTACTGCGAGCAAGTGGTTAAGCTTAAAAAGAATATTGTAGATGGTGATATTTTTCAGGTAGTGCCGTCGCGTACATTTTCACTACCTTGTCCTGATCCTCTGCACGCTTATAGCCAGCTTAAAAAGCAAAACCCAAGTCCGTATATGTTTTATATGCGCGATGAAGACTTTGCTTTATTTGGAGCATCGCCTGAATCAGCACTTAAATACACAGTGCAATCTCAGCAAGTTGAAGTATACCCAATTGCTGGCACTCGCCCACGTGGCAAATTTGCTAATGGGCAAATAAACCCAGACCTAGACAGCCGCATTGAGCTTGAACTTAGAAACGATCAAAAAGAGCGCGCCGAGCATTTAATGCTTGTCGATTTAGCCCGTAACGACGTAGCACGTATTAGTGTTGCAGGTACTCGTTTTGCTAAAGAGCTATTAAAAGTAGACCGCTATTCACAAGTAATGCATTTAGTGTCACGCGTTGTTGGCACACTAAAACCCGAGCTTGATGCACTGCACGCTTACCAAGCATGTATGAACATGGGCACGCTTGTTGGTGCACCAAAGGTTCGTGCTGCTGAGCTTGTTCGTCAAACAGAAGGTAAACGTCGTGGCAGTTATGGCGGCGCAGTTGGTTACTTAACCGGTGATGGCGCAATGGATAGCTGTATTGTTATTCGCTCAGCTTTTGTTAAAAACAACATAGCCTACGTGCAAGCAGGTGCCGGTGTGGTGTTTGACTCAGATCCTATTTCAGAAGCAAACGAAACTCGCGCTAAAGCACAAGCGGTTATCACCGCCATAAAATCTACGTATAAGGCGGTATAAAATGAGCAAAGCGAACTCTATTAAAATCTATTTTTTAGATAATTTTGACTCATTTACGTACAACCTAGTTGATGAGCTGACGATGCTTGGCTGTGAACTAGTTGTTTACAGAAACAACATTAGCGCTGAGGTTATTTTTAATAAAATGCGCCAAGAACAAGGCCAAGTACTATTAGTACTTTCGCCAGGCCCTGGCACACCAAACGATGCAGGCTGTTTAATGGAGCTTATTGAGCTCTCTAAAGGTCACTTCCCAATGCTAGGCATTTGTTTAGGCCAACAAGCGTTAACCCAAAGCTACGGCGGAGTAATCGGTCATGCGGGTGAAACCGTACATGGTAAGTCTTCAATTATTAATTTAGGTAAACATCCTGTATTTGATGGCATGGGCAATACAATGCCTGTAGCACGTTACCATTCATTAATGGCAACAAAAGTGCCTGATAATATAAAGGTTATTGCCCAGTACGAAGATATCCCTATGGCTATTTACCATCATGGTGACAACGCATTGGGTTACCAGTTTCATCCAGAATCAATACTAACGCCAAACGGCGCAATGCTACTTCAGCAAAGTGTCGCTTACTTAACACGCGCTAAATAAAAGAGGACATTATGAGTACACAACCAGAACAACCCATAAATGTTCAACACGCTATTGAGCAACTAATTACTGGGCAATCATTAAGCTACGCAGACGCCAAAGCGCTTTTTGATGAAATAATGCAAGGTAACATGAGCGAGATTGAGCTAACCGCCCTACTAATAAGCCTTAAAATTAAAGGCGAAGTAAGCGACGAAATTGCAGGTGCTGCAGCTTCAATGCGCGAAAACGCTGTTGCTTTTACTACCAGCAGTACGCAACTTGCTGATAGCTGTGGCACTGGCGGCGATGGCTCAAACACAATTAATATAAGTACAACGGCTGCCATTGTTGCCGCAGCTGCCGGTATTAACATGGTAAAACATGGTAATCGCAGTGTATCGAGTAATTCAGGCTCAGCCGATTTACTCAAAGCCCTGGGCATTAATATAGATATGAGCCCAGAGCAAGCAGCAAAATGTCTTGAGCAAACTAATTTTACCTTTTTGTTTGCACCGCACTACCACAGTGGAGTACGCCATGCGATGGGCGTGCGTACAGCGCTTAAAACACGCACTATTTTTAATATTTTAGGCCCGCTTGCTAACCCAGCAGCACCTGAAGTGCAATTGTTAGGTGTGTACAACGAAGCGTTATGTATGCCAATGGCACAAACACTTAAAACCCTTGGCACAAAGCGCGCTATGATTGTTCACGGCTCGGGCACTGACGAAATAGCTCTACACGGCCCAACAACGGTAGTTGAGCTAAATAATGGCGAGCTTACACAGTACACACTAAACCCAAGCGACTTTGACCTTGCAAACTATTCACTTGAACAACTCGCTGGTGAAGGCCCACAATACAACGCAAATGCTAGCCTTGCCATCTTACAAGGCAAAGGCACAGATGCACATAATGCTGCCATTGTGGTTAACGTAGCTGCCCTTTTATACCTAACAGGTAAAGCAGAAACGTTAAAAGAAGGGGCAAAGCAAGTACAAACATTATTAAGTTCAGGGCAAGCCATGAACACACTAAATGCAATTATTGAGGTAAGTAATGGCTAATGTATTAGACAAAATTGTTGCTGATAAAAAATTAGAACTCATTGAGCGTAAAGCTGCTCGCCCGCTTGAAAGCTTTAAGCATCTTGCAGTGCCTACAAGCCGTAGTTTTTATAAAGCATTAGCCGCCCCAGGCACACAGTTTATTTTAGAGTGTAAAAAAGCATCGCCTTCAAAAGGGTTAATTAGAGAGCCATTTGATTTAACCGAAATCACATCGGTTTATAAAAAATACGCTACCTGCATGAGCGTGTTAACTGATGCTAAATATTTTCAAGGCAGTTTCGATTATCTTGAATTTGTGCGCAGCCAAGTAGAACAACCGCTCATCTGTAAAGACTTTTTTATAGATGAGTACCAAGTATATATGGCGCGTATTTATGGCGGTGACGCTATATTACTGATGCTTTCAGTACTCGATGACGAAAGCTATAAAGCACTGCACGCAGTTGCAGATACCCTTAATATGTCGGTATTAACCGAAGTAAGTAATGAAGAAGAAGTACACCGTGCGCTTGCGCTTAATGCACAAATTATTGGGATTAATAACCGCGATTTACGCGATTTAAGCACCGATTTAGCGACAACCGAAAAGCTACGCAAACTTATTCCAGCAGATAAAGTGGTTATTTCGGAATCGGGTATTTACACCTATCAAGACGTAAAACGTTTAGCCCCATTATGTGATGGCTTTTTAATTGGCAGCTCACTTATGGGCGAGCGTGATTTAGAGCAAGCATGTCGCCGTGTTATTTTAGGTGACAATAAAGTATGTGGTTTAACACGTAGTCAAGATGCACAAGCGGCATATCAAAACGGTGCTATTTACGGTGGTTTAATTTTTCATCCTAAATCGCCACGTTATGTTGATTTAGATTGCGCAAAAGAGCTAAGTCAAAGTGCCCCACTTAATTTTGTGGGTGTGTTTGTAGATACCCCCATTGAGCAAGTTGCTCAATACGCAAGTGTGCTAAAATTAGCGGCAGTTCAATTACATGGCCAAGAAAGTGACGATTACATTGCGACGTTGCGTACACAGTTACCAACTAATTGCGAAATTTGGAAAGCCCAAGCAATAAAAGATGCATTGCCAACGCCTGTAAATGGCGTCGACCGACACCTTTACGATACGCACAGCGATACACAAGCTGGCGGTACTGGTAAAGCATTTGATTGGTCGGTGCTTCATGATGCAACCACACCGTTTATGCTCGCTGGAGGCTTAAATCCAGACAATATTAAAGATGCGCTTTTTAAAGGTGCCTTAGGCCTTGATTTAAACTCAGGCGTTGAAGAATCTGCGGGTAAAAAGTGCCCTAACAAATTACATAATGCTTTTACAAGCATCAGAAATTATTGAGGTTAAAATGCAAAATCCAGCTTATTTTGGCGAGTTTGGCGGTATGTTTGTACCCGAGTTACTTGTCCCTGCGCTTAAGCAGTTAGAAAATGAATTTAACAAAGCACAAAAAGATCCTGAGTTTCAGGCAGAGCTAAGTAAATTATTAAACGAGTATGCGGGTCGTCCTACCCCACTTACTTTAACGCGCAATTTAGTTAAAAACCCAAAAGTAAAACTGTATCTAAAGCGTGAAGACTTATTACACGGCGGCGCACACAAAACGAACCAAGTACTTGGTCAGGCGTTACTTACTAAGCGTATGGGTAAAAAACAAGTTATTGCTGAAACAGGTGCCGGTCAACACGGCGTTGCAACCGCGCTAGCGTGTGCATTACTAGGTTTAAAGTGTCGCATTTATATGGGCGCAAAAGACGTTGAGCGTCAGCAACCAAACGTATTTAGAATGAAGTTAATGGGCGCAGAAGTTATTCCTGTTACAGCGGGTTCTGGCACATTAAAAGATGCCGTAAACGAAGCGTTGCGTGACTGGTCAGCAAACTACCAAGACGCGCACTACCTACTAGGTACAGCTGCGGGTCCTCACCCATTCCCAACAATTGTACGTGAGTATCAAAAAATTATTGGTGAAGAAGCCAAGCAACAAGTACTTAAAGCAGAAGGTCGTTTACCTGACGCTGTTATTGCCTGTGTTGGTGGTGGTTCAAACGCGATTGGTATGTTTACCGACTTTATTGACGAGCCAGGCGTTAAATTAATTGGTGTTGAGCCTGCTGGTAAAGGGCTTGATACAAATGAGCACGGTGCAACAATTTGTAAAGGTACTAAAGGTATTTTACATGGTACTTATACGTACATTATGCAAAATGACGATGGCCAAATTGAAGAGTCTTACTCTGTATCGGCAGGTCTTGATTACCCTGCGGTTGGTCCTCAGCACGCATTTTTACACGAAACTGGTCGTGCGCAATACGTTGGCATTACAGATACAGAAGCGCTAGATGCGTTCCAATCACTTGCTAAAAATGAAGGGATTATTCCGGCGCTTGAATCAAGCCATGCGCTTGCTTATGCACTTAAGTATGCAGAAGAGCAAACCAAGGAAAGTGTTATCGTGATTAATTTAAGTGGTCGTGGCGATAAAGATTTAGCACACGTTCACAATGTACTAACTGAAAGAGGTCAGCTATGAGCCAAGTAAAAACGGATCGTTACGGCAAAATGTTTACAGCGCTTAACGAGCAAAAACAAGGTGCATTTGTACCATTTGTAACAATTGGCGATCCAGGCAAAGCGCAAAGTATTGCGATTATTAAAAGCCTAATTGACGGCGGCGCTGATGCGCTTGAGCTTGGTATTCCCTTTTCTGACCCAATTGCAGATGGACCAGTAATACAAAAAGCAAATATTCGCGCCCTCGATGTGCACATTAATACACAAGATTGCTTTGATATTATTAAAGAAATACGAGAGTATAATGCCGATATCCCAATTGGTTTATTACTGTATTCAAACCTTGTGTTTAAGCGCGGTATAGAAGCATTTTACAAAGATGCAAAAGCGGTAGGCGTAGACTCAATTTTAGTGGCGGATGTACCGCTACATGAATCTAAAGTGTTCAGAAAGTCAGCAATGGATAACGGTGTAGACCCAATTTTTATTGCAACACCAAATGCCGATGACGACACACTCAAACAGTGCGCCTCTTACGGTCGTGGTTACACGTATTTACTATCGCGCGCAGGTGTTACCGGTACCGACACTAAAGCACAAATGCCAGCGGGCAATATTGTGACTCAACTAAAAGAATACCACGCAGCCCCTGCTCTTTTAGGGTTTGGTATTTCAACACCAGATGATGTAAAAGCGGCACTTAATGCAGGCGCAGCCGGTGCTATTTCAGGCTCTGCGGTGGTTAAAATTATTGAAGCTAACCTTAATGATTTACCAACAATGACCGCTCAGCTAAAAGCATTTGTAGCTGATATGAAAGCAGCGACCGCATTATAAAAAGTGTAAATTTACACATTAAAAAAGGGCATTTAAATGCCCTTTTTTGTTTTTAAAAAGAAAATTAGTGAGCTTGGTGTTTACCCTCTAAAATCTCTTCAATAAACTTAGCATTAAATGCTTCTAAATCGGCGGGGCTTCGGCTAGTTACTAAACCTTTATCTACACATACTTCTTGGTCAACCCAATTAGCGCCGGCATTAATTAAATCACTTTTAATACTTGGAAAAGAGGTAATAGTGCGGTCGCGTAATTTATTAATTTCAGCTAGTAACCACGGTGCATGGCAGATAGCAGCAACAGGTTTATTTTTTTCTGCGCCAAAAAAACCATCAATAAAAGCTTTAGCATCTTTATCTTGGCGTAAGCTGTCTGGGTTAAATAAACCACCAGGGAGCATAAGCGCATCGTAATCAGCAGGGTCTGCGTTTGTAACTAGTTTATCTACTGTTACTTTATCGCCCCACTTGTCTTCATCCCAGCCCGTAATTTGACCTTCTTTAATTGATACTATTTCGATGTTTGCACCGGCATCAAGTAATGCGCTGCGTGGAGATAAAAGCTCACTTTGCTCAAACCCATCAGTGGCTAAAATTGCAATTTTTTTGCCTTGTAAACGTGTGCTTGTTTGTAATGTACTCATTGAGATCTCCTTGTTTTCTTAAAAGGTATATTTAAAATACACAGTTAAAAAGCACGATGCGTGCCGATAACAAGCAATTGAAAATAAAGGAGTTAATTTAAGTAGGATTTATAATGCCATGTAAATCATTTAGAAGGGATGAAAAAACTACATAGATCAAACACAGCTTTGAAGCTCGATGATTAAAATAGAGAAGCTTCGCTTCTCGCGTGAGCAAGCTCAACGCCTACAACTAACGCTCGGCATTATGTTTATTTTTGTAGACGCACAACTTGTTGCCGTGACGGGCAAAGCCCATAATTTTTATGTTTAATAACTTCAAGTAAAGCTCAATCAACGACCAAGCTAAATAATGCTATTTAAAGTAGATCCTTTAACGCTTTAGCCGGTTTAAAAACCGCTTTATTTGCGCCTTCAATTTCTATTGCTGCGCCTGTTTGCGGGTTACGCCCAGTACGTGCTGGGTAATAACTTAGTGCAAACGTACCAAAGCCATTAATTTGAACCTGATCACCTTCAGAAAGTGATTTAGTAATTACTTTTTGCAAGCTTGAAAGTGCCGCTTGAGCATCTTTTTTTGTTAATTCACTTTTGTGTGCAATGGCAGCAACGAGTTCTGCTTTATTCATTTTAGGCTCCTAAATACACGCCAAATCAGTGTTGGTTAAGCGTGGGAATATGATGATATAAAAAATACCAAACCAAATTGGCAATAAAACCACGCAGGCTAAGGCTTACAGGGCAACAAGTCAACCTTGTAGTTGCTAAGCTTTATGTGGTAAAAAGCCTTTGACTCTTTTTTGTATAATTTAGGTAGACTATGCACGCATTAATTGAATACATTCCACTCATACTGTTTTTTGCCGTTTTTAAGCTAGTCGATATTTACTGGGCGACTGGTTTATTAATGGCAACCACGCTCATTCAAGTTGCTTACAGCTACTTTAAACATGGAACTGTGCCTACTCGTCAGTGGATATTTTTTGGCATTGCTGCCGTGTTTGGTACGTTAACGCTGGTACTTCATGATGAGCAATACATTAAATGGAAAGCAACACTCATATACGCAGGTTTAAGTTTAACGTTACTTGTTAGCCGTTATGTACTTAATAAAAATCTCGTTAAAAAAGCGCTTAGCTCAATCCTCGAAAACGCTAATGATACAAAACAAGCCATTGTAGTCCCAGAACCGTTATGGGATAAGCTTAACCTAATGTGGGTTGCTATAACTGCTGGTATAGCGGTACTAAACATTTATATTGCGTATAATTTTTCGCTCGACTTTTGGGTTAACTTTAAAGTGTTTGGTTTAATGGGTATTACTTTTGTAAGCATTTTTGCCACTATTATCGCCTTATATAAATACTTCCCTGATGAAGAAGAGCCTGCAAAGTAAGCCCCCTCGTCATAAAAGTGTCGTCTTAGCTTGATAGCTTATTAAAAAAACAACCTGAGACGACCTTGAACGCCAATCAATACCGCTGGTTTGAATTTACCCTCATTTTTATTTTACTGCCCTTGCTGGGCTTTAGCTTACGTGACTATTTAGCTAACTGGCTTATTCCTGCGCTTATTATTTTGATGAGTGTATGTTGTATGTTGCTACTGGGCGATCCCCATTTTAAACGGTTTAGACTCACAAGCCTTGGGCAATTTTCTGCTGTTAAAAGACGCCTATTTAGCTTCTTTTTTTTAGGTGCGCTGTTCTCGGGTATGTTTTACGGGATTATTCATCAGGGCAACTGGTTTACCCTTCCCCGTAATTCTTTCAATGATTGGCTTTTATTGTTATTACTCTATCCAATACTATCGGTTATTCCCCAAGAATTAATATTTAGAACGTACTTTTTTCATCGCTATAAACGCATCATGCCAAAAAAAGCAGTGCGTATTGTAGTTAGTGCGAGTGTATTTGCGTTGGCGCATATTGTGTATGCCAATTGGATTGCCGTAGCTTTAGCCTTTTTAGGCGGGTTACTGTTTGCATTTACTTATGCACAAAGCCGATCAACCTTTGTGTGCGTTATTGAGCATAGCTTATGGGGGCTGTGGATGTTTACGCTCGGGATTGGCAGCTACCTCGACTCAGGCGCATTTAATTAAAATTACACACAAAAAAGCCGCAGCAAGTGCGGCTTATATAATTGGGGCTATATTTAAAAGCCAAATATTTTTAAATCAAAAAACTTAGTCGCGACTGTATTTATAAATATCACAGCTAATATGATTGGAATAAATGTTGAAAGCGAAAAGTTAACGTATTTTTCCATTAAGCTACCAGCATAATTAGGCGAACCTAAGCTTAGTTCTTGTGTCAAACGTGCTTTTTTCCAGCGGTACATTACAAACAAACACACCATTAAGCCATTAAGCGGTAAAATTGTGTCGTAAAATACATCAACAATAATATCAAAAAAGCTCTTATTTACACCGCCATAACTGGTAAACGAGGTAAGGCTGTCAATCATACCAAACGACATAGTACATAAAATAGTGAGCACGCCAGTTGTAAGTGTTAAAATACCTAGTGCTTTTTTACGACTAATCCCTTTGCGATCGCTTAATGTGGCTGTGGGTACTTCAACAATAGATACCAATGATGTAATTGCAGCAAAAAATACCAACAAGAAGAACGAAAACGCGACAACTGATGCACCTACGTATCCAATATCATTTTGCAGTGCTAATAATATTTTCGGCAAATACACAAAAATCATCGACACTGACGAGTCAGAAAGTGCTGTTGGGTCTGTGTTTGGATCAAAACTAAATATAGCCGGTAACACCATAAGACCTGCGACAAATGCGACTAACGAGTCAGTAATTGCTACCATTTTTGCACTACTTACAATGTCATCCTTTTTAGAGATGTACGACGCGTAAGTCATTAATATACCCATACCTAACGACAGCGAGAAAAATGCCTGGCTTAACGCCCCATTAAGAACGCTTGCACTCATTTTAGAAAAATCAGGGATAATATAATATTTAACACCCGCCATTGCATTATCAAGTGTTAATACATAGATAACCAAAGCAAGCAGCATGACTAGAAGCGCTGGCATCAGAAATTTAGCGGCTTTTTCTATGCCTTGCTTAACACCCCCTAATAAAATTAAGTTAACAATAACAACCACCACCGCCATATAACCAAAAACAGTGTAGCTATTAATAAAAACACCAAAATGACTAGGTTCAGCGAGTAAATCTAAATTCCCCAGACCTGTTTGCATTAAGTAGCCAAAAATCCACACTGTAATTACCATGTAAAATACAGCAATCATAAATGGCGTAAGTACAGCTAAAAAGCCTGCAAACTTCCATTTTTTATCGTTATTTGCTAACAACTTGTACGATCCAAGAGGATCTTTTTGAGCATTTCGACCCATTGCCATTTCAGCCATCATGACAGGTAAGCAAATGAATACGACAAATAAAGCATAAATTAATAAAAATGCGCCACCACCATTTTTGGTAGCAGAGACAGGAAAACCTACTAAATTACCAATACCAACAGCAGAACCTGCCGCCGCTAAAATAAATCCGAGACGGGAGCTAAATCGCTCTCTATTATCGCTCATACATGAAACCTTTTTATTATTTTGTATATTCCAGCGACTCTACCAGTGTTACACAGCGATTTTCAAGCAATTACAGCGTAAAAATAAAATCCAAGTGTAAACATGCGTAAATACGCTTTTAATTCACCAATTTTCAACGCTGTGGTAGTATTCGATTAATCAAATTTAACAAATTTAATGAGACTCCTTATGTTGTACATGATTCACTCAACTGACGTTGAAAACAGCTTAGAGTTAAGAAAAGCTGCACGCCCAGCACATTTAGAACGCCTAAGTAAGCTTGACGCGCAAAATCGTTTATTTACTGCAGGTCCACTTCCAGCAGTGGACAGTGACGATCCTCAAGAGGCAGGTTTTACCGGTTCTTTAGTCGTTGCCGAGTTTGATTCGCTTGAAGCGGCGCGAGAGTGGGCTACAGCTGATCCGTATATTGCTGCCGGCGTATATGAAAACACGGTTGTTAAACCATTTAAAAAAGTGTTTCCTGCTTAAGGTGTATTTGCCCTGTAAGCGAGTATTGCAGGCTAATTCAGGGTTTGTTCACAGGGTTGTAATTAAAATTACTATGATAAAAACGAATTTAACGTTTTTACTTGAATTTTAGTAACTTACTTAATTAAACTAAGTGGGTCTGGTCTAGGAGTTTTCTATTATGCGCGTATTATTAAGCCTTTGTTTTATTGCTAGTGCGAGTGTTTCCAACTTTGCCCAAGCAACAACGGCCGAGCAAACATCTCATGCTGAGGTGGACAAAAAGAAAGCCGTAATACTTGCAAAGCAAACTATAGATGGTAAGACCTTAAAAATCACCGAAAAAACAGATTTTTATACCGTACGAATACTCAAATCTGACGGCCACGTCGTTGATTTACATATTAATAAAAAAACCGGCGAAGTGAAAAAGGATTAACAAATGCGAATTTTAGTTATAGAAGATGATTTACATTTAGCAGATAACCTACGTAATGCATTAGAAAAAGAGCGTTACAGCGTGGATTTATGCCACGATGGCGAAGCGGGTCTTTTCCATATTACAGAATACCCGCTGGATATGGCTGTGGTTGATTTAGGCTTACCAAAAATAGATGGTATAGAACTCATTAATAAGGCGCGTGCACAGGGGATCACTATCCCTATTTTAATCTTAACCGCGCGTGATCGTTGGCAAGACAAAGTTGAAGGTTTAGATGCAGGTGCAGATGATTACCTCACAAAGCCGTTTCATGTAGAAGAATTAATCGCACGCTGTAACGCACTTATTCGTCGCAGTGCTGGCAAAGCAAACCCAGAAATGACTGCTGGCCCAATTAAAATACACACCCGCTCTCAGCAGGTTTGGGTTGATGATAAAGAGCTTAGTCTTACAGCATACGAATACAAAGTACTTGAGTACTTGATGGTAAATCCACAAAAAGTAATTTCTAAATCAGAGCTTACTGAGCATATTTACGACCAAGATTTTGACCTTGATTCAAACGTAATCGAAGTATTTGTATTACGCTTACGTAAAAAACTTGACCCTGAAGGCACATTAAACCCTGTAGAAACTCTGCGTGGGCGCGGCTACAGGCTTAAAAGTCAGTGGTAATACCGCAAATATCGTTAAAAATAAGGCAAGGATTTATCCTTGTCTTTGTTTTATTAGTCGCACTCCCAATCCTGTTTTATTCAATTGGCAAAGCGTATTATGCTTCACTTGTTGATGCGACAGAAAAAACCCTCGAAGCACAGCTCTACTCGCTTATATCTGAAGTCGACTTTACTGAACACGGCATTATTATGCCAAGTACGATTTTAGCGCCTGAATTGAACCGATTAAACTCTGATACTTACGCAATGATCTACCGTGACGATGAGCCTATTTGGCATTCTGAGTCAGCCGTAAATGTTAGTTTTTCTCCTCAAACAATCGAAACAAAAGCGGGAGCTGCCGACTTTAGACTGGTGAAACACAAAAATACAGCGTACTGGCAACTTAGCCTAACTGTTATTTTGAACAACATAGATCAATCAGAGCAAGCTCGCTTTATACTACTAAAGCGTAACGATGCCCTGCTACGTTTAATGGACGGCTTTAAGCAAACACTTGTAGAGTGGATGTTTATTATGGGGATTGCCATTGCAGGACTCATGGCTGTTGGTTTTATCTGGAGCGCTCGCCCATTGCAACGTCTGGATAAAGAAATAAAAGCGATTGAATCTGGCGATATTCAGGAAATTAAAGGCCTTTATCCAGTAGAGTTACAAACAATCAAAGCTGACCTAAATTTACTCCTTGAGTCGCAGCAACGCCAAAAAGAACGTTATAGAGCGTCACTGAGCGATCTTGCTCATGCGCTGAAAACTCCCCTTGCGGTTTTAAAATCAAGCCCACTTGCAAACGACGCCGATGCTCAAGAGCAACTTGACCGTATTAATGTGATGATCGAACATCAGTTAAAGCGAGCAGCCACTGGGGCCTCCGATACATGGAAAAAACAAACACCGGTTAAGCCCATACTTGATTCAATTTTAAGTGCAATGGCGAAAGTGTATCGCGATAAAGATATTATTTTTAATTGTACAGTCACTGAAAAGGATTACTTTTTAGGCGATCAAACAGACTTAATGGAATTACTTGGCAATTTAATCGATAACGCCTGTAAAGCGTGTCGTTCACAAGTAGAAATACAAGTTGTTCAAAGTAAAACATTACGTATTGCAATTAGCGATGACGGCCCTGGTGTGCCAGAGGATAAACGCGAGGCTTTACTCACTCGTGGTACACGTCTCGATACATACGAAAGCGGGCATGGTGTTGGTATGGCAATCGTGTCTGATTTAGTTAAGTCGTACCATGGTACACTTACTATTACCGAAGCTGATAACCTTGGCGGCGCTCAATTTATTTTAGAGTTTAATTATAATGACAAAAAATAAGTATTTATTTAATTCACTTTGGCTACTTCTGTTGGGTATGAGTCCATTAAGCTTTGCTGGTGATGAGTGTAATTTACCAGCTAAAGCAAACCTTGAAACAACCAAACGCTATATTCAATGCCTTGATACCGTGATTGTAAAGGCAAAACAAGTGCAAAATACCTGGATAATGAAGCGACAATATGAGCTATCTAAAATAGAAGAAGAAACAGGTAATACGCAAGTATCTCTTTTATTTAACCGCAGCATAACTGATCATGAAAAGTACACTGATAGCAGTTGTCAGTTGCGTTACATGCTACAGTCACCTAATGCAACGCAAGCTGCAATTAACTATAAACTCTGCGAAATTACATTAATCAATCAATTTACCAACGTATTAAAAGCAGCACTGTAAAAATAACAATTATAGAGCGCTCAAATGTAGACTAATACCAACCGAGTCAGGTATCGCGTCAATTTAATCGTTTGTTGAGCGACTTTTATATCTAAACATCAATAACTTAACATTTAACTACCTTGCGCTAGTATTTACATCGCTTGGTAGTTAAAGCCATCAATTAGTTTTTGGCAACATCATCTTCGCCGCTGCCAAGTAAAGTGGCAACCCACCTACCTTCTGCGCTGGCTTCTAGGCCTATTTTTACTATCATAGTTAGTGGCACTGATAAAAGCATACCCACAGTGCCAAGTAACCACCCCCAAAATATCAAGGATAAAAATACGACGAGTGTAGAAAGGCCAAGCCCCTTACCTAAAAACTTAGGCTCTACAATATTACCCATCACCGTATTAATAGTTAAGTAACCTGCAGCCACAAGCCCCGCAACCAAGGGACCTTGAGTCACAAGCGCTAATAAGATAGCGGGCACAGCCGCAATAATTGAACCAATATTAGGAATGTAATTGAACATAAAAGCCAATACGCCCCATAACACAAAGTAATCCACATCCAATATCCATAAGTAGAATGCGGCAATAATACCGGTGGCTAAACTCACTAAGGTTTTAATCGCTAAATATGAATTTATAGATTCTAAAAAACGATCTATTTGCTTCATTTTACGATCGGGATCATCCAGTGCCATATGTATTTTTCGGCTTAACATTGGCCCTTCAAATAGCATAAAAACAACCGTTAAAATGATTAAAAACATATTAGCCATAACCCCACCTAATCCGGTGAGCATATTAGTGGCGACATCAACCATTTTTCCAGGATCAAACATATTGATCAGCTGCTCTTTATTGATCAGTATGTTGTACTTGGATGCTAAGTCAACCAACCAAACAAATTCTTCTTTAAGCTGTACTTTATATTCTGGGAGCTGCTGCGAAAAATCGTTTATAGACTGGCCAACAAGCCCACCAAGGCTTACACCTAAGCCAACAATAATGAGCACAACCAAAACAACAGCAATCCCTTTAGGGATTTTATAGCGAGCAAAAAACTTGATAAATGGATTACAAACGATGGCAATAAACGCCGCTAAAATAAAGGGAATAATAATTACACTCGCTGCTTTTATACCTGCGAGCACAACCACTAATGCAGCAAAAACGATTAGACTTTTATTTACCCCAGTTAAACCTGCCAACTCATTAATCCTTTTTATAAAATATTTTGCCCCAGTGTAAGGCAAATGCCAATAAAATGAAATAATTACCAAGTGATCATAAAAGCTTGCTGAACGTATAAATTTGCAAAACGGCTTACTAGCGAGTATATGTTTTAACCACTTGCTATCACCTTAATTATAAGGATCAATAATGCATATATTTATCACTGGCGCGACGGGGCTAATTGGGCAGCATTTATGCCCTTTGTTACTTGATGACAATACTGTTACAGTACTTAGCCGTAACCCTGCTAAAGCAAGCGCACTATTGGGCAATAGTGTTAAGGCCGTAAAGAATATCAGCTCTGTGGATTTTAATGGCGTTGATATTGTAATTAATCTAGCGGGAGAACCCATAGTTAATAAACGTTGGAGCGACAAACAAAAGCAAATAATACGCGACAGCCGTATTGTTATCACACAACAAATTAGTGCTGCTATTCAAGTATGTAGTACTCCCCCACATACGTTTATATCAGGCAGTGCTGTGGGCTTTTATGGTCGACAAAAGTGTACCCTTATCGATGAAAATTTTGACAATCCACACCCAGAATTCAGTCATCAACTTTGTAAAGATTGGGAAGAAGCCGCACTGCTGGCACAATCAGAACTCACGAGGGTCTGTTTATTACGCACTGGTATCGTACTAGCTAAAGATGGCGGTGCATTAAGCAAAATGTTACCCGCTTTTAAGCTGTGTTTGGGTGGTCCAATTGGAAGCGGCGATCAAGGTATGTCTTGGATACATATTGACGATATGACTCAGCTGATACTTTTTATTATCAGCCATCCTGAACTATCAGGTCCGATAAACGCCACTGCTCCTAATCCAGTCAGTAATTCTGAATTTAGTAAAAGCTTAGGTGATGCGTTATCGCGACCCGCGTTCATCCCTATGCCAAGCATTGCGTTGAAGTTACTAATGGGTGAAATGTCAGATTTGCTAACAACAGGACAATTTGTTGTCCCTCATAAGACACTCGCGAATGACTATCGTTTTCACTATCCCGATATCAAATCAGCTTTAGAGAGTTTGGTTTAGCTGGCATAAAACACTTCAAAACTGATGATATGGGTGAATAATTATTTTGCCCATATGAGCGTTTAACCCGTGAATTTAATTCGGTAAACCTTAAATTTTTATCGGGAGTACCAAAGTAAATTTAGATCCTCCGTACTCACTATCCGTCACGGTCACTTGTCCGCTGTGTAAAATCATAATTTCGTTAACAATAGCCAATCCTAGGCCAAAACCTAAGCTCTTGTCTTTATTAGTAAGCTGATGAAAAGGCTGAAAAATACTAGAACGATATTCAATATCAATACCTTCACCATTATCTTCAACACAAAATAAAAGTGTATTTTTAGCTACACTCGCCGAGAGATAAATTTTAGTTCCCCCATACTTGTCTGCATTTTTCACAAGATTTGTGATGCAGCGTTCAATCAAAGTATTATCTATCAATGCATTAAATGTTGGAGCAGTGTTATGAGTCAACTTCAAGTGATGTTTACATTCAATTAAAAGTTTCTCATGCAGTCCCTGCAAATACGCTCCAATCGGAGTTTCTTCTAATTGTAATTTAAGCTCCGCACGCTCCATTTTCGCGTAACTTAATAGCTCATCAACTAAATCCTCTAAAGCAAATATTTCATCTTCTAATGCCTTTATATGTACCGTATTATTTTCGCTTTTAGCGGTTAACAGCATCTCTAAAATCATTTGCATACGAAAAAGTGGTGAACGGAACTCGTGTGCTATAACATGAGTTAACTGCTTATGGCTGCCTAGAATTTTTTGCATTTGATCTGCCATTTCATTTAAACAAGTATTAACACGCCCAACCTGAAAGCGCCTTTTGGTTGGCGCCCTTGCTGACAAATCGCCCTGACTAATATTAACTAATGTAGACTCTATTTTTTTTAATTTTTGGTGTAAACCAAACAGCCAAGTAAAACAGCTTAAAGCAATTAAACTGACTAAGGTCAATAAAGTAATATCACTAACCTTTTCATCAATTTGCAATAACGTGTGATTAATGTTTTCTTTTACTTGAAAATAGCGCACAGGTGTAAACGCCTTAAAGTAATCAAACTCTTCATCATCAAACCAAGCTTGCTGACTTTGAAGCGCCAATTGAATATGTTCTGGGATAGTATCTAACTCAACGGCAGTGATAATACTTTGATTATGTTCTGCAATCTTATCTAATAAGATTTGACGCCTTTGCGGTGTTATATGTGCATCTAACTCTTCAAGTAGCGCAACTTCCGAGATGAAATTTTCGGCTCTGATAATGTTTTCAACATCAACATAAAGATACGTATTAATTAAATGCGCGATAATAAAAAATACAAAAATTGCGCTTAAAAGACCTAAATATAAAGAAACAAATAATCGTGTCATGTAATCTAATTTCCTGAAATATAAATGAGAGCGTAACCTAAATCAGGAATGTGTAATGTACGCGATTTTATAGATACAACTTACCAAAAATCAGGAACAAACATATAACCTTTACCTCGCACGGTAATTAAACCTTGTGGTCGGTTAGCATCGTCTTTTAGCTTTTTTCGTATTTGAGCTATTTTATTATCTATGGATCTATCTAAACCATCGTATTCAACACTTCTAAGCGATTTCAACAACTCTTCTCTGCTTAATACTTGCTCTGCATGCTGCGCAAGTTGCCAAAGCAGCGAAAACTCAGAAGGCGTTAAAGGCACCAGCTCATCCGCTAACTTACAACGTTGCAACGAATTATTTAGCCATAACGCACCAAAAACTTTCTCTTTGCTTGTGCTTTGAGTAGTTTCAATCTGTTTAGGGTTCTCAATGCTTTGACTCCTTCGTAACAGATTCTTAATTCTAGCGAGTAACACTCTAGGTTGAATCGGTTTTTGAACAAAGTCATCTGCTCCTATTTCCAATGCTGCCACTTGGTCCATATCGTCACCACTGGCAGTTAACATTAAAATCTGTCCTGAATATTGGCTTCTTACCTCACGACACACAGCTAAACCGTCAATACCAGGTAACATTAAATCAAGAATAACCAAGGTTGGTGATGTGTGTAATATTTTTTCAACAGCACTTAATCCCGAATTAACGACGTAAACATCAAAATTAAAATTTGAAAGGTAATCTTGTAATAAAGATGCGAGCTTTTCGTCATCTTCGACCAACAGAATACTCTGATTATTTAACATTTTATAAAGATAGGTTATTCAAGTAAAACATAAGCATCAATATAACAGACAAATAAAAAAGAGACATTATTAGGGCATGTTTATCTTTTAAGGTTAAATTTGTAGCCGTATCGTTCTTTCCTATACAAAGTCGATACCACACAAAAGCTAAACATACGCTGCTAAGTAAGTTTTAGGGGCGCTGAGTCCAATTAGATAAAGCCGCCCCGAAACATTACTGAAAAATTAATACATTCAGATGCCTCTTTGCTTACTCACTTGAGTTTATGGTTGTAGCAAGTATTTATCTAACTCCGCTTTTGTCATTTCGTGTGCGCCATCAAACGGTGCAGCTTCAATAGTAAAAAAGTAGAACTCAGGTCCTAACTCAGCGCCTAGCATTTCGCGAAAATACGTCAATTGCGCTCCGTGACCAGCATGGTCTCGACCTAACTTATCAGCCGTTACACCATTAACACAACACCACGAATGAACGCCTACTTTAGCACCTTGGGTGTATACGCGTTTTGCACCTGATGCGAATAAATCAACTCCACCTGAATATATTGCAGAGTCACTTTCTACCATAGTGGTTAATTGCGCATTACGGACTAATCGGCCTGTATGCATATTAATTTCATCATTAACCGAACCGCTGATCTGCTGCAGTATTAATGTATCAACCGCTGGGTTGTTATTAATTAAATCACTCATTTGTATATAGGTGTTAGTCCCTAAATCACCATTAACGGTGGCCTTTGTTCCTGCAACTTCAATAGTGCTGCTACCGCCACTAACAAGAGATTCATTAAACACTAAGCGAACATTAAATATTCCTTTGGTTTTACGATCAGTCACTGTTCCACTGTAAATGACGTTATCGCCGTCCTCTTGAATATCAATAGAAGTACTATCTAATGCACGAGCAGGGTTTGCGATTGCTTGCTCAAAAGATAAATCACTCTCCAGTACAGTTAGTGAGTTGACAGGCTCTTCTTTATCAAAGTTAAACCCTATCATCAAATAGCCATCTTTATACTTAGCCGCAATTATGTTGTCGTCGGTATAAATATCTACAAGGCTGATGTCAAACTTAACACCTTCAATTTGTAGCTCTAACTCAGCTTGATTTTGCTTAAATGTTTCGACATATTTAGACACATTTTCTGGCTGGATCGCGTGTACTGCAACAGGTGAAGTCGGATTGGTAGGGGTCGTTGTTTTTACTGGTACCACAGGCGTTGTCACTTTTTTTGAGTTACTTCCGCACCCTTGCAATAAAAGTGTCGTCGCGACGGTTAATGCCATAATAGTTAATTTGTTCATAATACTGCCCGTTTATCTTTAAGTGGGGCCAGTATAAATATAAGGTTACACATACAATAGTGAGAGTTTGTCGTGCGAATGTATGTAAAATCATTACAAACAGAGTTAGAACGATTAATTTAAGGATTGTTGACCTTTTAGGATTAAAATTTGTTCTATCTAGGGCCGCTTTAATCGCGACGCGAGGTTTGTAACCTAGTGGGCTCGGTAACTGCTCCTGCGTTACTCTAATGAATTACATCCTTGTAAGAATAAATCAAACCCGAGCAAAGCGTCCATCTTTTGCTGACTTTCAGATATGTAAATCAGGATATATTACATACC
>NZ_PNDU01000300.1:0-20687 GCF_005886635.1 Pseudoalteromonas sp. S558
ATTCACTTTGAGTTTTAATCGGTTAGTGATAAACGCAGTAATGTCCCGTTGGATTATTAGCCCTTCGCTTTTCGTTTTTACAAAATTAGGAAGATACAAAATTAGGAAGACACCCATCCTAATTGCTACTGAAACCGTAATTATAATAGATAGCCAATAGATCGATGACAACGGTTTATTAAACAATGGTGGTAAGCCCTTATCACCTTGCATGGTATTCATCTCAACTAATAAGCTACTCAAACACCTGTAACGGTAATCCTCCCTAAAAATAATTAAAACAACACCAAACTCTTTTTTATATTTTGCGTATAGATACAGTAATCGATTGAAGCAAAATAGGAACTCAGCTATGGTTTGTTTATCAATAAAAACAAATAAAAGAACGAGTTAATCTACAGGCTCGTTAGCACTAAAAGGAATGATCGTGATTAATTGTACATTTAAACTTAATGATCAACCTATGAGCACTCTAAAGTGCGGAGCATCTACATTTGATGCATATTCGGGCTTAGAAGCGCATAGAAATAAAAAACTATCGATTTGTATACCGAGTAAGGGGCCCATCCCTACAGGAGTGTATTACATTATCGATAGACAATCTGGTGGGCTTCTTGGGCCATTAAGAGACTTATTTTCAGATAAAGCAGATTGGTTCGCTTTATACGCTATAGATAAGAAAATCGATGACTCAACGTTTTGTGAAAAAGTTAAGCGAGGGCAATTCAGAATTCATCCAGAAGGTCCTTTAGGTATTAGTCAAGGTTGCGTCACTTTTAAAACAATGTCGGACTTTAGAACTTTTAGCTCAATTATTAAAAGTTCGGGAAAAACAAAAATTCCAAGTACAAGCATTGAATCATATGGGAAGTTAACAGTTTTATGAAATGTTTTCTGAAAATTATGTTATTCATTTTTTGGTATATAGGTATACCTTCTTTTGTTACTTTTATGTGGTTCAACCTATCTATTTTTGTCCCCTTATCTGAAGTGCTTTGGTCGTTTTTTAACAAATTGACTGGTGAAATGAACGTGGGATATGCATCAGATTTAGAATTTATCACAATTTACTTTTTGGGGGGTATTGTATCTTTCGTTTTAAAGTATTTAGTGCTAACAAGAGACTATAGCGTCAATAGTTGATTTGATAATTAGGATGACACCCATCCTAATTACGACGAAAATATCTAAATTAAACAGGTGATAAGCCCCGTTAATACTTTCATTACGCAAAAAATGTAATATTTAGTGCATAATCTAGAAAAGCAGAGAAACATGATAAATTCATAAAAGTAAGCTTTTATCACCTTTAAAGCTGCTCAAGCTGCAGTAATACCTTATAAAACGCCAATTAAAGCAGCATCAAACTCTTTTTATATTCTGGGCAAAAATACAATAATCGATTGAACCAAAATAGGAACTCGGCTATGGTTGGTTGACAGACCAATATAAAATTAAAAACGAGTTATACCAATTTACTAATGAAGTTAGCTATTTTGAGGTAAGAACATCTTGTTGATAATGAAGCTAAAATCTCGTTATTCTCTACATCTCTACATTTGTAAATAATAAATTCAACGCAATTGTCGTCAGGTTTGAGCACTCAAACTGATTAAGTATTTTAACGGATTAGTATTAATGTGAGGCTTGTTAGCCTACCCAAGGATGTGTACATGTATCGAAATATATTCCTATTCTTATCAATGTTTTTATCTTTTTCAGTATTATCTGAAACATCCAGTGACAGTAAAAATATACAAAGAGCTGTTCTTGATTACATAGAGGCTCAGCATAAAGTTGAACCAGAACTAATGAAAAGAGGCTTAGATGCGAAACTAGCTAAAAGAACTTACTGGAAATCTGAAGATGGTTCAGAGTTCATTATGGAAACCGATTTTAAAACAATGGTGTGGGTGGCTGAAAACTACAACAAAGAGGGGAATAAATTTGCTGCCTCACCAAAAGTTGATATAGATATACTGGATATTGATAATCGAGTAGCATCAGTGAAGCTAACGGTCGATGATTGGATTGACTATATGCATCTGTATAAAAATGAAAATAAAGAATGGAAAATAATTAACGTTTTGTGGCAATACCAAGATCCAAAAAAACACTCGAGTCAAAAGTAAGCTAATAATTTAATAAACAGGGGGATAACTAGCTTATCTCGCTGTTAAGTATACATATCTTCATCACACTTAATGGTGGTGTAAATGTGAGTGAGCAATAATTTGCTAGTCCCTAAATTTAAAATTGAACTTAATGGTATAGCGTTCGAAGATTAATTAGGTGGCTTTTCGTTTTATTTTATTGATTCAAATGCATGCTATGCAATAAGCCTTTACTTAATGATAAGTGCAAACAGCTTTTTTAAATGGAAGTTTCTATGAAAACAGCAGTATTAGTTTTAATGATTATGTTACTAATCGCCTGTAAAACAAAAAATATAAATACAGTTTTACATCATGAATCATCAACTCAAGGAATCATTTCTGGCAGTATGGCTTGGCCTATTGATGGCCCAGTGTATAACCCTTTAGTTTTTAAATTACGATCAACAGAGACCGGACAAGAGTATTCACTAGAAGTTCGCCCTTCCTTTAATGTATTTCATGGAAAAACAGAAGTTCAGTTTTCTTCTAATGGTTACGGTGGGACGACGTATGCGCTCGCGTTGCCATCGGGCGAATATGAATTTTATAATTACAGCATGTATGATCTAAACGGGACAACGTGGTCTTCTAGAAATGATTATTCAATCCCTTTTAATGTATCCGCTAATCAAACTATCTATCTTGGTGAAATTAAGCTTCATGTTAAGAGCAGCACAGATTTTTTAGGCGCAGACGTATACCATGGCGGGTTCTGGACATTTGCAGATAAGCATAAGCGTGATTTAGCTATCCTATCAAAACACCAACAAAACCTATTTAATGAAAACACCTTAGTAAATATTCCAAAGAATAAACGTAAATTTACTGATTTAGTTTTATTACCTAGTGAAAAAATTAATCATGATGAGAGCGAAAAATGAAAATCAAAAATATTAAACCTCTTGCAATAATTATTGTGTTGTTAACTTCACTGCTTGGTTGTCAATCAACAAAAAATAATAAAGCAGATATAGAGCATAAACAATATGCTACGTATTTTAGTGAACATAAAAACTATAAAGCTGCTATTACAAATGATAATAAAAAAGAAGCCTACCGAGCACTCAACGCTATGTTTGAGCTCTCTAAATCAAATACTGATTATTATGCACTGACAGGAAATTTGCTAGCGAGTTCATTTGGTTCAGGTGCATTTAATAAATTAGATGAAAAGGAATTTAAAAAAATAGCCGCAGTGCTAGGGGACGAATTAGACTCGCAACTAAAGTTTAAAATTAAAAGTATTGAAAAATACTATGCTTTTAAAAAATTAGAACCAACAAAGCTACTGGCTTTGCATAATAATACCAATAAATATTGTCAAGCGGATAGCATCGCGATGCGTCTACCTATGACCGATGAAAATGAGGCATTACATTATTTAACTAGTAATGATTGTCTAAGTGATGCGTTAAAAGATGATCCAAATGCTAGAGCATTATACATAGAGCACTTAACCTATATTGACAGTAGGCCAGATATGAAGCTACGCGCTGATGGATTCAAAATTTATGATACCAGCAGTAGTCAGTATTCTGCGTTGTCTCAAAAGCAACAATACGCGTTATTATCTGCCAAAGAACAGGTTTTTGCTCATTCTACTAAAACTAGAGCACCGACTTTCTCGCTTTCTGTAAAAAAAGGAGAGTTAGAAGAACCAGAAGCTATAAACAAAATTGCTGAACTATTACCATTAGCCGAAAAGGACCTAGCCAAAAATTATCAGCAGATTGAAGCATTATTTAATGAAATAGAAGTGATAAGTAAACAGAAATCTAAAACAGTTCCTGCGGTTTTAAATTTATTAGTATCGCTGGCTTTAGAGCAAAGTAACTTAATCGCGTTTGATAGTTATGTAAAAAAGATGAATAGTGCACAGTACTTAACTAAAGAGAATAACAATTATTTTAACCTATTAAGAATTATTATTCTCACTAAGAGTGAAGAGTATGCAAACGGTTTGAGCTATGTTGATACTTTAATATAAGCAAAGCCACGACTATTAGGATTTTTAATATGGATCAGATACCTTTGCTGATCCATATTTTCCACTGATTTTATGGCAACACGGCGTAGGCAGCATTAAATTAGGATGATGGCCAATTAAAATATGAGGGGTAACTCCTTATAACCTCAAAAAAGCGGTTTAAAATTTTTAAAAACATCAACTAAAACAAGTTAATCTAAAGTATTGTTAGGTGAAACTGATTTATCAAACATTGGAATTATAATGAATAAAGAGCAAGCGCAGGCATATATTGAACAAAATATAAAGGAAGACGATACATTAATTGGTTTTTTTCAAGCTGTTTCGCCTCCAAAAATTTGGATGTTTTTCGTACTTGGTCCTTTAGCCATTCTTAGTATGAGAATGTACTTCTTGGCTGTTACTGAAAGAGGAATATATTTTCATAAGCTGAGCTTACTTGGTAAGTTTGAAGATAGTGATTTTTTTGAATTTGATGAAATTGAGAGTGTTAGAATTGGCAAAGGAATATTGCAAAGACCAATGAAATTTTATTTTAAAAACAGTAGAAAAATAAAAGTAAAAGCTCAGTTAAAAGGCCATAAAAAAATTGCTAAAGTGACAGCCGATGTTCAAAGTTATATTGAAAATAGAATTCCTTTAGCACAATGATATTTTTTCTAATATCTAGTGTAATGTATGTTTTAGGGTTGTTGTTAATTAAACCGTCTCCTAATAGTTTAAAAGCTATACCGTTAACATATATGCAAAACTTCAAACTTATTCGGGCTTCACTGTGCTCAGGTGTTTTTCTATTATTTGTTTTTTTTATAACCTCAAATTACGGATTCCTGGCTGTTGATGAGTATATATATACTTTACTAGCTCTAAATAATGATTCAGAAAAAGCACTTTTATGGCCACTTCAATCAATAACGCATTTAATTATTCATACTGATCCAATGCATCTTTTAGCGAATGTTTGTGGGATAGCCTTAGCCTCGGTTTACGAACGCCGTGTTGGAGCTAAAAGGTTCTTATCTGTTTTAGCTATAGGTGGCATAGCTTCAATCCCATCAATATTTTTTTATTCAGAAACTGTGACGGTATGTGGTATTTCTGGCGGAGTATTTGGCTTAGCTGCGGCATATTTCACTGATGAAGATGAATTAACAATAAAAGAGTGGGGCTCTGCAATATTATTATTTACCTTTTTGATGTTTATATTTTCAATCGAAGGGGAATTTACAAGTACCTCCAATGAAACGATAAATACACAAGTTGATCATATCGGGCATATATTTGGAGCAATTGGGGCAATTATTTATTGTAGACTCAAACCTTTGCGCCTAACAACCGAGGCTGACAATCAGCATTAAAGTTTACTTTTTTACCACAATAATTAACAGTAAATAACGCTGGCATCCATCCTACATTTTGAATGTAAATAATTCCCGGATTCAAAAATTGTGAGATCTAGGATGGCTGCTTTGTTTATTATTTGTGAACGTCAATAGGCGTCAAGCACTTGATTGGTCTGATGATGAAGTAATTAAACGCTGGTATCAACTTTATAACGGCCATGTTTTAGTCGACCGCCACATAAAAGGTGAGTAGTTAGATAAGACAAGTTTGCTCTTTTTTGATGAGATCATCGCTAAATGGCGAGAAAGATTGTATGACATCAGCTGCTATATGAAAAACCTCAATGAGTACATTGCCCGCGAAGCCAATAAAGAAGGTAACTGCACGGGCAAGTACTGGGAAGGGCGCTATAAATCGCAAGCATTATTAGATGAAACCGCAGTGCTCAGTTGCATGGCCTACGTTGATTTGAATCCTATCAGAGCAAACATAGCCGACACGCTTGAAGACAGTGATGTTACCTCGATTCAAGAACGTATAGCGCACTTTAAAGCCTTTACCACAGACACGGTTAAAGCGAACAAGCTTCTCAAACAAAAAGATAGTATTCAGCATTAAAGTCAACCTGCACAGCTAAAACCATTTGGTGGCAATCACATCAAACACACGATCCCCTTTTCCTTACTGGATTACATTGAATTAGTCGACTGGAGTGGCCGCCATATAGATCCAAAGAAAAAAGGGCATATCAACAAAACCATGCCAAAATTACTCCTCTCTTTGAATATAGAAGAAGCGCAATGGCTTGAATCAATTCAACGTTTTAGACAGCAGCACTCAAATTTTGCAGGCAGTAAACAACGGTTAAAGCAGCAAACTGCCAGCAACGATGTAAAGTGGTACAAAGGCGCAGGCTGAACAGTTGCATCTTTATTAGTTTGTTTGAAAAATAAGCTATCAAACAAAGTGATGACCTAGCGTTACTTTTTTTGCCTAAAATTCCTTCCAAGCAACTCAAATATAAGTTCTGTAACTAGCACTAACTGTGTGAGTGTGCAAAAAAGGTAATGATGCGGTTACCACAATGGAAGAGGTGCTAAATTTTCTCAAAATATGTGTCTGTCCTTTTTGCTCTTCTTTTGCTCTTAATTACTAGCGATGATATTTTACATTGATAATTATTGGCCACTCGTCAACTAATATGCCATTACCACAATCGTTGTCTGCATGTATTAAACTAGGTTTTAGATTAATTAATTGTGGGAACGAAATGGTGTAATTAACTTCATAACCGCAAGAGCCAAAAGCAGAATATAAACGCAAAGACTTTAATTGGTTCCCTATTTCGCTAATTTCAATACTGCCGGTAAGTAAATTAGTTGGTTTTAGCTCCCATTTATTTTCAATAAAGGTAGGTTCTGACCAAGTTATAGGGTAAGCCATATTAGTTGACGTCTTGACATAATAGGTTAAATAACTGTCTTGATATGCTCCAGTGTTGCAAGCTAATGCAAGCAGTTTATCACCCGAACTTAGCTTAAAAACTGAGACAAATCGATTGTTATGATGTTCGTCTTTGATAGAGCAGTTGTCGTTTTTATTTAGTAAACTAAGAAGCTTTTTTTGAGTTAATAGTTCAAAACTTAGAGGCAACTTTAGACTAGTTGGTATCTGCATTTTTAAGGGTTTATTATTCTTAATATCTGCATTAAGCGAAGCGGCATTAACATGCGAGCAAAAGAAAAAGATCATAATAAATAAAGTCATATTTAATTTCATCAAAAGTTAGTCCATAAAAGTATATGTATATTAAGCTAACGCTACATTTCTTGAGAATAATAACTTTTCAAATTCAAGTGTACCTCGTGATGCTTTCAATAGTCGCTCAAAAATTATAGCGTCATTAGCAATCTCTAGAGCATGATCTTGACCATTTATTATTCTCCTAGCTCCAATATAATTAGAAGTTGCACCTGATATAAATTGGCCTAGTTTAGCTTCAGCAAATAAACCTTCTCGCATGCCATAAGACATTATTGCATAGGCAATTTTATGATTAAGTGCTAAGTCAGGATTTATATAGAGCTTATCTCCTAGCCCTAAAGCATTGCCAACCTTTTTATAATTATAATTCCAAGTTAACTGTACATAACCCCTTCCGTAGTATATGTTTTTTTCTATAGTTGAAGTAGTTGGAACATCGTGTACGCTACCATACAGCTTACCTTTTCCTTTCCCCCATTCTTTAATTGGCTTCCAGGTACGTCCGCATTCACGTTTTACTGTCGCTAACATGTAAGCAATCCATCGGATATCAGTAATGTGAGGATCCATTACACATTCAATCAAGAGTTTTTTTAGATCATTAAATGCTTGCTCGTTAGGGAACTGCTTTTTATAAATTTTAATGAAGTGTTCATAATCAATAACTTGAACTTGATTTAAAGATGCTGCTTCTTTGTGCTTTTTAAGAAAATTCTGACTTAATGAGGCTACAAGTGCTTTGTGAGTTAAATCATCAGGTATAATTTTTTTACTTGGGTGTTTATTACCTAATGCAGTCGATTGAAATAGCTTTAGTTGCTCTTCAGTTTTACTACCATAATATCCATCGGGCTTTAGTATTTTTCTACCGAAATACTTTTTTGTGGTACCTAATAAAAGTCTTTGTAGTACTAGAACATCTAGCGGAGCATTCCTAGCACCGTGACCAACACTATTAGTTAACCTTGTTATATTTACTAAGTTTAGCTCTTTAAATATTAACATTTTAATCCTTTAATTTTTATCCTTTAGTAATTATACCACTCACTATGTACCCCTTCAAGGCTACATTAGTTGATTTTTATTCCATTCACATAATTGCTTTTCTATCAATATTTGTCAGCAAGCATTGGCAACTGTGTTAGTTTACTCATATACAGTGCTGATATTTATTCTGAAAAGTAATTACCAGACTATAAATTAATTAAGCGAGTTCATAAAAAAGAAGTGATATTTCACCCTACGATGCCTTGTTGTTTTAAGTAAGCTCTAGCTTCATCAGTATGTGGTTTAAACGCTTTCCAGCGACCAATTGCTTTATTGTTGAGTGGCTGGCGTACTTGCACCTTGCTTGCGGTAGAAACTGGGGCGGTGTTTAAGTGAAAATCTATACACTGCTCCTGCCACTCTAGGTTACAAAAGCTGACTAACTCTTTAATTTGTTGCTCGGGCTGTGCGACTAATTCTTCGTATTTTAGTAATTTTATGTTGCTGTGCAGGGCGCTAAAGTGCTGCATTAGTTTGTAAAAACGGCTGTAAAATTTAGCGGTGTCGAGTAAGTCGAGTGAGTAGGCATAGTAGGGGTTATTAATGGTAAATAGCTGGCGGTAGTTACCAATACAGGTGTCCATTGGGTCGCGCAGCATACAAATAATTTTAGCGTTTGGCAGTGCTTTGGTTATTAAATCGATATAAAAAAAGTTAAACGGGAGCTTATCAATAAAGTGTTTATGGCTGCCTGTAATTACGCGTGTTGCGTTTAAATAGGTGCTGCCAAGCTGATTAAAATCAAGCTCGTAGGCCCTACTGAGCGTTTGAGTGTCGAGCACATGGTGTGTTTTTGTTTGGCTTAATTTTTTTACGCTTAGGCCAAAGTCTTGTAATTCACCGGCTGATTGCACGTCGCTGTGGCTCGATAAAATACGCTCAACCAATGTGGTGCCAGAGCGGGGCATGCCTAATACAAAAATAGGTTCGTCCGTTGGATTGCCTTGTACTCGCGCTTGTTTGTGCTGCTCACTTAAGCGTTTAATATGTTCAAATAACTCAGTTGAGCTTTTATGACCAAACGGCTGCACAGCACGTTTTGCTACTTTGCCCTGCTCTAACGCGTTAAAAGCCTCTGAAAATTCACCAAGATCTTGATACTCTTTTGCTAAAGCATGGCCAATATGTAGTTTTGCATCGGGGTGTGTTACTTGTTCAAACACGTTTTTTAAGCGTTCAATATGATTGTTTTGCACACTTACTTTAGTTAAATCACTTAATGCAAAATGACTTTGATGATGCAGCGGATCAAGCGCTATGGCATGTTCAAAAGCGTGTTGGGCTTTATCGAATAATCCTAAAAACTTAGCGCTTACACCGTAGTTATAATAAAACTGCGGTTGAGCTTTGTTAGCTGCATTAGCCAGTTTAATAGCGCATTCAAAGTAGTTAAGCGCCTGCTTGTGAATGCCTGCTTGAGTAAGGGCTACGCCGAGTGTATCAGCATCAAGTGATTTAGTTATTTGCTTTAATGAAACCGATAGCGCGGTGTTTTTTGCTTTTTGTAATTCGCCAATAAGTGCGTAACATTTAGCAAGTTGCACGGTGTATTCAATACTTTGACCAAGGGTGAGGGCTTTTTCGATGAGCTTTATTGCTTTGTGTATTTGCCCAACAGTTAAATTAACCATTGCCAGCAAAAAATACCCATCAGCAAAATCAGGTTTGAGTGTAACTAACTCCACAAGGGCTTTGTGTGCTTGCTCTATTTTACCTTGGTTTAAATGTTTAATTGCGCTTTGATGAAGTTGCTTTAAATTTGGCTGCATGGTTTTTGGTAATTATTATTTTGTAAAAGAAAATAAAAAGGCTCAAATAAATTTGAGCCTTAAAACAGTGTTTAAAAAGTGAGACTGTTTAAAAGTCGCTTAAATTATATTTCAAATTTGTAGTTAAATTTAACACCTACCGTAAGCGGGCGATTAATGTAATGGCCGTAGTTACGCTGTATATCGGCGCCGTTCGCTGATGTTATATCCGCATTTGAACGACGAACTGAGGTAACTGCATATTTGTTAAATAGGTTATCAACATATAGCGTAGTTGACCATGCATCGGCCGTTAATTTAGCAGATATATTACTTAAGCTATAACCCGGTAGTGTTTCGCCGTTATCACGAAGACCCACTCTTGAAAGTACGTCGCTTTGCGCGGTTAAACCGTAGTTAATATCAAGGGTTTTATCGTTAAACACCTCGGCTTGATAATTTACACCCATCGAAAATTGGTTTTCAGGTGAGCCCGGTAAACGATCGCCGTCTTCTGCGCCACTGGTGCCATCGGCATTAAATAAAAAGGGGGCATCTGATGTTAGCTCTGCTTTTGTATAAGCATAGGTTGCATAAAGCGAAAATGCATCTGATAAAATTGCACGGGTTGAAATTTCAATCCCTTTTGCATTCGCGCTGCCTGCGTTTGAAAGATACGTTAATTGGCCTACATCGGTAGCGCCAGAGATTTGTGCATCATCCCAATCTACGTTAAATAACGCGGCGTTAAAGTGTAGTTGGCTTCTAAACCATGTGCTTTTAAAACCTAGCTCGTAATTTGTAGTGGTATCAGCATCGTAAAGCATTTCGTCAGGTTGGCCACAACCCGTTTGCTGATCGGCAGGTAGTGGATCAGGGCAAGCGACCAAGCCGTTTGAGCCACCAATTCTAAAGCCTTCACTTACCGTTACATAGCCCATTACTGAATCAGTAAACTGGTACTTAGCATTAAATTTAAATAAATTCCCGTTATCACTCGCGTCACTGTTTTCATAATTAATACTGATTCCATTAGGACCAGCGCTACCCGATAAGGTGTTAGCAAGTGGGAAGTCAAACGCAGCTTTTGCTTGTATATCGTATTCATAAAAGCGGGCACCAATAGTCACGTCTAATTTATCGGTGACTTGGTAACCCACCTCGCCAAAAAGTGCAGATTCAGTGATTTTACTGCTGGTTAATTCTAAGTATTCTAATGCATCAGGGCGTACTTGTTCGCCTTTGACAAATACATCGTAGTTTGGAGTAAACTCTCTGCTGGAGGCATCCGTTTCTGTTTTGTTGTAAAAGCCACCCACAATCCAGTTCAAGTCACTGTCGCTTTGCGACACCAAACGAATTTCTTGCGTAAAGGTGTCTTCTTCATCTATTTCTCGGGTAAAAGCAGAGAACGAAGGGAATTCTTCGTAGCCGTAATCAAGACGAATAAGTAGGTCTGTTTGGTCGCGTTGGCCATCGGCATCAAAGCGTGAAATACCGGTTGCCGATACCAGCTCTGCAAAACCTAAGTCGGCTTTTAGCTCAAGGCTTAGTAATTGATCTTTTTTCTCGCGGGGCTCCGCATAGCGGTAAGCTGATTCGTATTTACCTATTACGTCGCTTAAACCGTTGTTTGCATTAAGGCTGTTGTAATGAACAATCGAGCGGCCTTCGCTATCTTGGTTTTGGTAAAAGTAGTTTAGCGTCCCTTCAAACGATTCATTTGGTTTGTAGCGAACAGAAATGCGGCCAGTAGTGGTGGTTTCACCGTTGGCGTCTTTTATGTTTTTAAGGTTGTTAGTAACCGCTGAGCTGTCGCTCCAATTAGGATCGGTTATTGATACACCTGGCTCGCGCACAACATAACCGTAATCGATAAAACCTGGGTCTTCGTAAACATTTAAACTGGCGCGCACTGCAAGTGTGTCTTCAATAAGTGGCAGGTTAAATATAAAGCCGCCTTCGCCACCTAAAGAGTCACTTTCTTTTGTTTGAAATAGGTCGCCGTAAACTTCAAGCGATGTAAAATCAAGCTCAGGCTGTTTAAGCATATAACGAATTGCACCGCCTAATGTGCCTGCACCATAAAGGGTGCCTTGTGGCCCAATGAGTACTTCAACGCGCTCAATATCTACTAAGCGCATATCTACCGAAACTGGAATTTCGTTTATATAAGTAGATACCGTGCCGCCATCCGACGATGGACCAGAAGAATTTGTATTTAAACCACGAACAATAATAGGTGAGCCAGAGCGACCACCTTGATCGGTAATTGTTAAACCAGGTACCCAGCGTGCTACATCCGCAAGCTCATTGATATTTTGATCTTTCATAATATCTGCATCAAGGGCGGTAATATTTAACGGTGCATTTTGCACAGAGCCGCTGCGCCTCGTTGCTGTAACTTCGATTACTTCGAGTGATTTGTTTTTAGCGGCAACTTCTTCTTGAGCAAGAGCTGCATTTGGTAATAAAAATACGCTAGAAACAGCGCTCGAAATAGCCAAGGTTAACAAGCTTGGTTTAAACATAAAAAGTGATCCCCAGTTCAAATGTTTTACATTAGTAAATTAAGTTAAGCAGTTTATCAGGGAGTGAAGTAGCTGGGAATATTTAAATTGAATTTTAATTCACTTTTATAGAATAAATATTGATTGCTTTCAGGGTTTTTATTTGGTTAATAGGCAATACAAGCAATAGCTTAGTGGAATTAGGTACAGTTAGGTTAAAAATTACACCCTTGTTTAAAGGTAAATAGTCATTCATGTTTTAAAGCTGGTGTTATGACGTGCTCGTTAAACAGATTATTACATTAAAATTAATATTTCATAATGTCATTACTTATACTTTTATTAGCACTATTAAAGTGTGTTTTTATCCCCATTAAGAGTGGTAGTCGCCATTATAAGTGACTGCATAAGCTTTTGAGTGAGCGTGTTTGATTGCCGCTTCGTATTCTCTTTTTTATTTTGTCCGCACTTTTTTGTGCGTGTTTTAAGGATTAACAATGAGCCAACTATTTTCGCCTTTATCACTTGGGCAAGTAACGTTAAATAACCGTATTATTATTGCACCCATGTGTCAGTATTCAGCAAACAATGGCGCTGCTAGCGATTGGCATACTATTCATTTAGGCCAATTGAGCTTGAGTGGTGCAGGATTACTTATTTTAGAGGCAACAGCAGTAAATCCAGAAGGGCGTATTAGCTACGGCGATTTAGGGCTTTGGAATAACGAAACACAACAAGCGTTAGATAAAAGCTTAAAAGCAGTAAGGCAATACAGCTCTATGCCTATTGGCATTCAGCTGGCGCATGCTGGACGTAAGGCCTCTACAGGTAAGCCGTGGGAAGATGTTGGCGCTATTGCACCTGATGACGTAAATGGCTGGCAAACGCTCGCACCTTCTGCAATTGCGTACGATGATAAAAGCCCAATACCAAAAGCAATGAGCCAAGATGACATAGATTTATTAGTTAAAGATTTTGTAAGTGCAGCTAAACGCGCTGATGAACTCGGCCTTGATTTAATAGAGCTACATGGTGCGCACGGTTACTTGCTGCATCAGTTTTTGTCACCACTTTCAAACAAGCGTGATGATAATTACGGTGGCAGCCTAGAAAACAGAATGCGCTTATTGCTTGATGTGTTTAAAGCAGTAAGAGCGGTATTCCCAAGTGAAAAAGCAGTGGGTGTGCGTATTTCGGCAACCGATTGGGTTGCCGGCGGCTGGGATTTAGAACAATCTATAGTGCTTAGTAAAGCGCTTGATGAACTCGGTTGTGATTTTATTCATATAAGTACTGCGGGCCTAAGCCCTGAACAACAAATACCGGTAAAACCTAATTTCCAGGTACCGTTTGCAACAGCCATAAAAGAAGCAGTTAAAATGCCTGTTATAGCGGTGGGTTTAATTACACAGGCGCAACAAGCCGAAGATATTATTAGTAAGCAGCAAGCCGATGGTGTAGCGCTTGCGCGTGGCATTTTATATAACCCACATTGGCCGTGGCATGCAGCTGCTGAGCTTGGCGCTACAGTAACTGCACCTAAACAGTATTTACGCTCAAGCCCACATGGGCAGCCATCTCCAATTAAATAAAACACGCCCTAAGCAAAACCCAACCCGCGCTTGCTGGTTGGGTTTTATTATTTTTATAAAGTAGAGACACACATGACTCAAACAGGCGTTTCACCACAACCACTTAGCAATACACTCGTTACTATTATTGCTTTGTGTTGTGGTCTTATTGTTGCCAATATTTACTACGCTCAACCTATTATTGAGTTACTCGCCCCAGAGGTGGGACTAAGTGCGCACAGTGCTAGCCTTATCGTATCGCTTACACAAATAGGCTACGCTTTGGGGTTGTTTTTTTTAGTGCCATTAGCTGACTTAATTGAAAATAAGCGTTTAATGCTTATTACTTTAGCTGTGTCGTTTTTGAGTTTAGTGGGGACTGCACTTGCTGATTCACCTAATGTAATGCTTATTTTATGTTTAATGATAGGTATGAGCTCGGTTTCTGTTCAGGTGCTTATTCCTCTTGCTGCGCATTTATCGTCTGACGAAAAACGCGGACAAGTTCTTGGCAATATTATGGCGGGTCTGTTGCTAGGTATTTTGTTGGCAAGACCTATATCGAGCTTAATAGCCGATCACTTTGGTTGGCGCGCTGTATTTTACTTTGCAGCAGGGTGTATGGTGTTTATTGCAGGTGTAATTTATTTTGCTATTCCAAGCAGGCAACCTACCCATAAAACAACGTATTTTAAGTTATTAAAATCGCTTAAACAGTTAATGATAAGCCAGCCAGTGCTGCGCCAACGTTCACTTTTTCAAGCATTAATGTTTGCATCGTTTAGTTTATTTTGGACAAGCGTACCGGTGGTGCTTGCCCGTGAGTATGGTTTATCCCAATCAGAAATAGCATTGTTTGCACTAGTGGGTGCGGCAGGTGCTGTAGCAGCCCCCATTGTTGGGCGTTTGGCAGATAAGGGCTATACACATCAGATATCGTTACTTGCAAAAGTTATAGCGGCTGGTTGCTTTTTACCAAGTTTATTTGAGTTACCTTACGGGATAGTAATTTTGGCGATAACAGGTGTGTTTATTGATTTTGCTGTGCAGGCAAATATGGTCCTCGGGCAACGTGCAGTGTACGCACTAGAGCCACAAAGCCGTGCACGTTTAAACGCTATTTATATGACGAGTATATTTGTAGGTGGCGCAGTAGGCTCGCTTATTGCCAGCCCATTATATGAAGCTGGCGGTTGGACAGGTATTGCACTGGTTGCCACGGGCATGCCGCTTACTTCGTTGATTGGTTATTTGGTTACAACTAAAAAGCAAAGTAAGGCTGTGAGTTAAATAACTATCGCACAGAGCACAATAAAGTCACCATGTTGCGTGGTGACTTGATTTAGATTATTTAGTGCTTAATTAAGTAGCCTGTTTTTTTGCGTTTGAAAACGAGCTACCAACAGATGCAGTAATAACAAGCAAAATAGCGAGCCACTGCCATAAAGTCAGTAACTCACCTAAAAGTATAAAACCAGCAATTGATGCAATGGCAGGCTCTAAGCTCATCATGACGCTAAACCCTTGCGATGGCATATTACGCAGAGCAACCATTTCGAGTGTGTAAGGTAATGCACTTGATAAAATAGCAATACCAATCCCTAATGGGATAATTTCCCATGTAAACGCGGCGCTTTGCATAATGCCGCCGTAAGGCACTAGCACTATAGCGGCAACAGTCATGCCCAATGCGACAGTGGCTCCACCAGAACTTTGCACTCCCGTTTTTTTGCCAAATAATATATAGCCTGCCCAACATGCACCCGCCCCAAGAGCAAGTGCTACACCCAATGGATCAAGACTATCTTTGCCGCTCATATCTGGAAGCAAAAGCAAAATGCCAGCAATAGCGCAGGCAACCCAAAATAAATCACGTTTTCGGCGCGAGGAAAATAAAGCAACGGCAAGGGGGCCTGTAAATTCAAGTGCTACACCAATACCTAGTGGAATACGTTCAATGGCGTAATAAAATAAAATATTCATACCGCCAAGGCTTAATCCATACACTATGATAGGGATGCGATTACCTTGACTAGGTAGGTGTTTCCAAGGTTTAAACACCAAGCAGAGTATGAGAGCTGAAAACCCCAGCCTTAAAGCCGTTGTGCCTTCAGGGCCTACAACAGGAAATAACTGTTTAGCGATTGAAGCACCAGATTGAATAGTTACCATAGCAAGTAGTACACACATAACTGCTAATAAAAATTCTTTTGAAGGTGATTGCATTTTTATCCTCTAATGGACGAGTCTGTCAAAAATGAGCGGGTGTGCGTGAAGTTAACGCAGCCTGAGTTAATAGCGGCATAGTATCTTTTTTTTAAATTAGAGGTAAGTGCATACGACTAAAAATAGAAGCGATAACTCGGTCATTAGATTAATGGGCGTTTTTGTGTACAAGGCCGTAGAGTGGGTAACGGGCCTATATATTAATCATTAGGATAAGTAACACCTAATTGAGTCCGCGCAGTATCAAGTACATGCATGACACTTTTTGAAAGCTGATACGTATTAATATCTGACTCACACTTACCTTGATTAACCATTCGCATAAAATGCTCCACTTCAAATTTCATAAAGTGTTTGTCAAACGCGATAGACACTAATTCGCGATCCCCATTATTAGCAATAAATTCTACTTTTTTAAGTTGTGATACGGCCTCGATACGAATACGGCCAAGTTCGCCTTGTATTTCGGTAATATTATCGCCTTGCGATATTTTAGAATAACTAATAACAGCTTGTTTATCTGCGTAATTTAGTAATACATCCCCCGCACCATCTACGCCGGTATCAAGTAATACGCCACTGGCACTTGCGCTTTGCGGCGCTCCCCAAAGAGCAATCAATAAATACAGTGGGTAAATCCCTAAATCAACCAGTGCACCGTTAGCAAACTCAGGTAAAAATGTATTTGGACGTTCGCCATTTTTATATTTATCGTAGCGAGACGAATACTGACTATATTGACCTATGTATTTACGTGGCGTGCCAATTTTTATCATTGCCTGTTGTAGTCGTGCAAAGTTAGGCAAGTGAGTGGTCATCATTGCTTCCATGTATAAGCGCTGATGTTTTTTTGCGGTAGCAATAATAGTTGCAAGCTCTTTATAGTTTGCTGCAGAGGGTTTTTCGCCAAGGACATGTTTACCTGCTTCTAGGCACATAACTGCGTATTGTTTGTGTAAGCTATTTGGCGCGGCTATGTAGACGGCATCAACATTTTGATCTTGGCATACTTGCTCTATTGAGGTGAAAATTTTTGCTTGTGTATTGTGTGGGTGTTTGGCTAAAAACGCTTTGCCACTCGACTGCGCGCGCGAACAGACCCCGTATAAATTAAAATCGTTTAACGTATTTGCAGCGGCTAACAATGTGTCACTAATAAAATTGGTGCCAACAATAACAAAGTTCATACTCACTCCTTAGAAAATATAAGCGCATTGATTGTATCATTTTAAAATTATGGCGTGTTTTTCTTTGTTGGTTAAGTTTTTAAGGCTAGGCGCCACTTAGATTAACTCTTTCTTTAACTGTGTATTTACGCAATATAAATAGCGATTAATTCGCTGATTTTATGTATTGTGGTGTAAATAAAAAGTAAATGGCTAAGCTGTATGAGCACAGAGTATGATTACATTATAATTGGCGCAGGCAGTGGCGGCTGCGTTATTGCATCGCGTTTGTCAGAGGACAAAAATGTAAGTGTATGCTTAATTGAAGCTGGCAAGAGCGATAATAGTGCGTTTGTGCAAATGCCTGCAGGCATTGCGGCGAGCGTACCTTATGGTATTAATAGCTGGCATTACAATACCGTGCCGCAAAAAGCGCTTAATAATCGTTGTGGGTTTGTACCACGCGGCAAAGTACTGGGTGGCTCAAGCTCGACTAATGCGATGGTTTACATAAGAGGCAATAAATACGATTACGACCAATGGGCGGCTAATGGCAATACGGGTTGGGATTTTGAGAGTTTACTGCCTTATTTTATTAAATCCGAAAATAATAAAGCGTTTGTGAATGATGATCTTCACGGTACTAAAGGCCCACTGCATATACAAGAGTTAAATAATCCAAGCGATGTAAACCAGTGCTTTTTAAATGCCTGTGTCGAGCAGGGCGTTAATTTAAGCGACGATATAAATGGTAAAGAGCAAAGCGGCGCACGTTTATCGCAGGTTACTCAGCATAATGGCGAACGTTGTAGTGCAGCAAAAGCGTATTTAACCCCGTATTTAAACCGCCCAAATTTAACGGTATTAACCAATAGCCACGTTAATAAAATAAATATAAAAAATAAGACCGCAAAAGGCGTGCAAATAGAGCGCAATAATCAAGTTATTGATCTGTTAGCAAGAAAAGAAGTAATACTGAGTGCTGGAGCGATTAATTCACCGCAAATATTAATGCTTTCAGGCATTGGTCCAAAGGATCATCTCAGTGCGCATAGTATTAAAGTAGAACACGAACTTGACGGCGTGGGTGCTAATTTACAGGATCATCTAACGGTAGTGCCACTTTATAAATCAAAAACAAGTAAAGGCACCTTTGGTGTAAGCCCGCTTGGTATTGCTAGCATTTTTAAAGAATGTGTAAATTGGTTTACTAAACGAGAAGGGCGATTAACCAGCAATTTTGCTGAATCCCATGCGTTTATTAAATTATTTAAAGACTCGCCTGCACCTGATGTGCAACTAGAGTTTGTAATTGGGCTGGTGGACGATCATAGCCGTAAACTACACACCGGGCATGGTTACAGTATTCACAGTAGTATTATGCGTCCTAAAAGCCGTGGCACTATTACGTTAGCGGATAACAACCCACGTAGTGCACCGCTTATAGACCCTAATTATTTAAGCCACCCAGATGATTTAACTGTAATGCTTGCGGGCCTTAAAAAAACACTCGCTATTATGCAAAGTAAAGCCTTTGATAACATACGCGGTAAAATGGTGTATCCGCTTGATATAAATAATGATGAGCAGCTGATTGCATTTATTCGTCAAACTGCAGATACCGAATATCACCCTGTTGGGACATGCAAAATGGGACAAGACTCAATGGCCGTCGTAGATACTAATTTACGAGTTCATGGGATGAGTAATTTACGTGTAGTTGATGCGTCTATTATGCCTATCATAATTACCGGAAACACTAATGCACCGGTAATTGCGATTGCTGAAAAAGCAGCTGATTTAATTAAGCGCGCAAATGTTTAATTAGGGCGTGTTCAAAGATCCTTAATTATAAAAATCGTTTAGCCATTGTTGCCAATCGCTTTCAAGGTGCAGCATTTGCTGATGTTTTTTAGCGTTTATGTGCTTAGTTTCATCTTCATTTGCCATATATGGCCCAACGCGACAAAGCGGGCAATGGTTTGGTGTTAAGTACGCTGGTTTTTTAAGCTGTGCACTTAATTCATTGGTGTGAGTATTCATCGCTTTTGAGCTAAATACGTACGTTATACCGCTGGTATCTTTTACGTGTTTATCGCGGTCAACGTTCCGAATTTTATAGCTTTCAAAGCGACTAATATCAAAAGGCATTTGGCCTAAATATTCAGCGCTTAAACTATTATTTAAACTGCCTTCTATATTCCATTCGCGATAGGGTTTTACATCTTTGGAAGTAATGTAACACAGCATTGGACCATTTTTATCAAGCGCAAATTCGTTCGCATATTTAATAAATTGATGCAGTAAAGCGCGGTTAAGTACATTCATGCTGGTTTGGCGCGTGTTGTTTTCAAACGCTTCACGGCCAACAAACGCAGGTATGAGTGGAAACTGGAAAATGACTACATCAAAGCTATTTAAATAACCGTCTAAGCTTTGCCAGCACGCTGTATTTGTGACATCAAAACCATTAAGCACTTCAACGTTATGCGCTTTTAAATTATTGAGCGCATTATCGGGATACTTATGTTCAATAGTGGTTGCATCATCGTAGGTAGAGGCGACTAATAGGTGTGGCTTTAGATGATTATGTATAGCGCTTGAAAACGATAAATCGCCATCGCCAACGGTGAGTATTCGCCAATTAGGATTTAAATACATACTTATTTAGCGGCGCTATTTTTAGCTTGGCTGGTGTTATCGGTGCTTTTTTGAGAATGTGCTGCAAGTAAGCGATGAAACGCGAGTCTGGTTTTTAATCCTTCAATAGCGACTTGTTTAATTATAAGATTAAAAGTAATTAAAATGGCAAATGCAATATGAATAGGGCCGTGGGTAAATCCTGCATCTGTATCGTAAAGTGTTAAACCAAATAATAAAAATAAGACGACTAAAAATATTTCGAGTAATTGACTTGAATAAAAGCTTAAACGACCTTCGCTTTTATGATCTTTTTTAATGCGAATAGCGCAAAAAAAAGGGATCACTTTGATTTTAAATGCAGCGTTTTTCTCTACGTAGTTCTCGCCTAGTTCATCGAGTTGTTGGCGTAATTGGTCAATCATGGTGTGTCCTCAAATAGCAGTGCGCGGATATTACCTTATTACCGAACAATATTTAAGTTTACAGCTGTTATTTAACCTGAACTCTGGTTAATATATTTACTAA
>NZ_PNDU01000301.1:0-6456 GCF_005886635.1 Pseudoalteromonas sp. S558
ATTTATGCAGATTGGTATTACTTACTAGGCCAAAAATCCAAGCCTGTGCTTGGATTCCTGTCATTCAATTCAATTCAAAAATTATATCCCAAATTCGCTTAACATTAGTAATATCTTCTTCAAATTGTATACGTGGCACTAACCGACCTTGCTGCTCCAAGCTCAACACATGATAACGAGAACGATACGATATATAAGCGTGTATTAACTGCTGTTGCTGATCTTTTGTAATGCATCCGATTTTTGCGGCATCAGTTAAAATCCTTACATTATCAGAGTACACTGTTAACCTCTCAAATTCATGAGCATATTTAAGCACTAAGTATTGAGTAATAAATTCAATATCGGCCATACCACCAATATCTTGTTTTAAATCAAATTTATCTGTGTTGCCTTTTGCTAAATGGACGCGCATTTTTTCACGCATTTTTATTACATCATCTTTTAATACTTTTATATCACGCTGCTGACAAAGAATGTCCTTACGGATTTCAGCAAAACGCTCAATAAGTTCATCTTGACCTAAAATAAGTCGGGCGCGCACAAGCGCTTGATGCTCCCATGTCCATGCTTGAGTTTGCTGATAGTGATTAAAGCTCTCAAGATTAATTGCTAATAAGCCAGAAGCTCCCTCAGGACGTAAACGTGTATCGAGTTCATACAAAATACCTGATGCTGTACGGGTATTAAATAAGTGCATTAAGCGCTGCGCTAGCTTTAAATAAAACTGCCGCGAATCAATTGGTTTTTTACCATTCGTTTGGCTTAAACCATCATGATTATGTACAAATACTAAATCTAAATCTGAATCATAACCGACTTCAAAACCACCTGTTTTACCATACGCTATGACTGCAAAGCCTTTATTTTCGTCATCAGTACCTTGGGGCGTACCAAAACGCTGAGCTGTATTGTGCCATGCAATATTTACGGCCTGATCTACAACAGCCTCAGCTAATGCAGTTAAGTGATCGCTTACTTTCATGACATCAATAACACCTGTCGCATCAGCGGCTGCTATGCGTAATTGGTGAGTTTGCTTAAACTGCCTTAACGACTCCATTTGTAATTCTAAGTCGTCATGCTCAATACGTAAAAAATATTGCCTTATTTCATCCTTATAAGCAGTTAACGGAGTTGGCTTATAAAGAACTGCGGGGTCTATTAATTCATCAAGCAGTATTGGGTAACGAGATATATGCTCCCCTATCCACTTGCTATGACAGCACAGTAAAACTAATTGTTTTAATGTACCTGGATTTTCGTATAGTAATTCTAAATACGCAGTGCGAGAGATAATTTTATTGAGGATTTGGCAAATCATCGTAAATGCTGTTGCACTGGCATCAAAGTTACTTAACTGCTTGAGCAGTGCTGGCATTAACTTATCAAGAATGTCACGTCCACGATTACCAACTTTAGCTTTTGACAAACGTAACTTAAAGTCTTGCAGTGGTAGTTGCCAATTATCTTTGGGATCATTTAAAAAGCTTATATCACCATGTTCCCATGCGCTTACAAACGCACTTTCACAAGTATCTAGAGGCTCAGTTTCCTCACCTATAACATGCGTAAATTCATTATTGATCTGACTCATCACATGTTCAATGTCACTTACCGATGCAGTAAAGTCTGGCTGTGCTAGCAATAGATTCAAACGCTGTTGGTTTAGCTCATCATCGGGCAATGTTTGCGTTTGTTGATCGTCAAATATTTGTAAGTACTGCTCTACCTTTCTTAAATACAGATAGTTATTTTTTAGATCTTTAGCTTCTAGATCATCAATAATCTGACTTACTGTTAACTCCTTTAATGCTTTGAGTAACGATTGCGTTTGTAAGTTAGCTTCACGCCCGCCGCGCACCATTTGCAAGGCTTGAACAATAAATTCCACCTCTCGAATACCACCAGCACCCAATTTTATATTATTTGTTAATCGTTTACGGCGGACTTCTTGAGCAATCATAAGCTTCATTTTACGAAGTGATTCAATAACCGAAAAATCAATATATCGGCGATATACAAACGGCTTTAAGAGCTGATTAAATTCATCCCAGTATTGATTAGGCGCGCCAATTAAGCGCCCCTTTAGCATGGCATAACGCTCCCAATCACGCCCTTGCTCTTGGTAGTAATCTTCAATCGCGTTAAAGCTCATCACCAGAGGGCCGCTTTCACCAAATGGACGAAGCCGCATATCAACTCTAAATACCTGTCCATCACCCGTTGTTTGATTTAATGATGCGATGAGCTTTTGTGCAACTTTAGTATAAAATACCTGTGCCTCAATGCTGCGACGCCCTCCTTGTGTTTTAACGCTGCGAGGATATGCAAAAATAAGATCGATATCTGATGAGTAATTAAGTTCTTGCCCCCCTAATTTACCCATTCCTAATACCATTAAAGGCATTGCTTGGTTGCGCTCATCCAAAGGTTCACCGTTAACTTTGGCAACGTGTGCGTGCGCCCATTGATTTGCGCTTTGAATCAGCATATCTGCAAGCTGGCTAATATATTTAATACTATCTGAGATAGGGTTATTACAGCATAAATCTAAAAAAGCGACTTTAAGCCAGTACTTTTCTCGATACTTGCGAAGGAGTTTATGACATTGAGATTCATCTAATTCAGTAAGGTCCCAATTTTCAAAAGGAGAGTGTATAGCCCTATTTTGTAGTTCATTTTTGCATAACAGCCATGGCATTAAATCAGGTTGCGACTCTAAACTACGCCATGCAAAATCACTCAGCGCTAACAACGTTACAATTTTACTGTCTATATTATGCTGTTGCGGATACAGCTTTTTAAAGCGCATCAAGCCAAGTTTTTGTAATTGAATAGGAAGTTGCTTTACATTACTCATCAATCCTCTCTTTTATATCATCAATATCCGTACTAGAATGATTAAAACCTAAAAGGTTAACTTTAATCAGGATCACCATGTCATATTTGTCTTTATCTAACACTAGTTTTGTTGCTATTGCTATTAGTTTTGTGGTTATTTGTATCACTGTTTTTATTTTGCGAATTATAACTCAAATCAAAGCAAAACAAGCGCTTAAAGACGAGTTAGCGCAATACGATAACTTTGCAATGGGCATTAGTTTCGCCTCAGAAATATCGGTTGTAATAGCAACCATCGCCTTTTTATTCGATGAAATAAGTGTCAGTACTGCGCAATCGAATCCACTAAAAGTGGCTGTGTTAATATTTTTACTCTTTGCGTTTATAAAAATAGGACACATGATCCACCGCAAATGGATTTTACGTCGCTTTAATGAAGAAGCTGCTATTTTAAAGAAAAATGTATGTGCAGCACTTGTTGATTCAGGAATGTTAATTGCCAACTGCATTATGACTCTAGGCCTTTATACGTGGACTCACACGCAAGGCTTTAGTAATTTACTGATTGCATTTGTCAGCTTTTTTGTGCTGCAAGGGATGTTTGCCCTTGATAGCAAAATACGTGAGTACCGATTTGCAAAAGCCAATCAAGGGGCTTCATTACAAAGTAATTTTAATTTAGAAAATACTTCTATTGGTATTCGCTACGCTGGTAAATCTATTGGTTTAGCGTTAGCTGCTTATGCCGGCTTGTCGAGCGCTGCATTTCAAAATGGCAAGATGGTTGAAAATCTATTTACACTTGTTATGCATTGCAGTGTAATGTGGGCATTGCTTTATACGCTTACATTTATAATAAAAAAAATATCACTACCTAATATTGATACCGCTCTTGAGGTCGATCACCAAGATAATATCGGTATTGCGTGCATAGAATTTGCTGTTTTCTGTGCAATCGGCTATTTACTTATTAGCATGTTTTCTATTTAACACTGATTTTTAATAAAGTTGCTATAAACGCTCTGTATTTAATTAAGTCAGTTACATCTTTGCTTAAATGCAATGAGGCCTTATGGCATTTAAAATAAACAACTTTTTACTAATTGATGTGGATAACGATTTTAGTCGAGCACTAGCTGGGCACTATTTTGATAGTGCCCTCGCTGATGCCCCTAGCACTTTAGTTATTGCAGGTAGTAACATGCGTCAATTAGTTAAAATGATGTTTGACGAGCTTATTAAAGACTATTGCTACTGCGATTTCGAAAACGAAATTAGTGTTTCTGAACTCGCTAGTTATTTGCATGAGCACCATAATATACAAGGTGTTTTATTTAATCGTACCGACTATTTACTTGCTGATGAAAAGCAACGTTTTATTTATAATTCATTGCATAAGAATCGCTTTTTGGTTAGTCAAAATGAAAGTGATTTTACTTTTAGTCCACTTGCTGACCCCGCACACTCAAATCACTTATCGTGTCAGACTGATATTGCACAAACCCCCTTAAGCCTAATTGAGTTCAATTAGGTCGCTAAATATAAAATAAATAATTGCACCTAGCCCTGTGCTTACTTAACATAGCGGATATAATTTTTATCTGCCAATCGATAAGTGACACCACATGCGAGTACCTCATATCTATCAGGCTTCGAGTATTGCCTTAAACACTCCCGTTACATTGGATGACGACGCAGCTGGCCACATTGGCCGGGTTCTTCGTATGAAAGTTGGCGAACATGTATCCATTTTTAATGGTGAAGGCGGCGAGTACCTTAGTGAAATTATTGAAGTTACTAAAAAAAATGTCGTGGTTATGCCACAAGAACTCAATTTACACGATGTTGAATCGCCATTAAAAATTCATTTAGGCCAATGCGTATCGCGTGGCGATAAAATGGATTTCACAATTCAAAAATCAGTTGAATTAGGGATTACCGAAATTACGCCTATTTTTAGTCAACGTTGTGGCGTAAAGCTAATGGGCGACCGTCTTGATAAAAAACACCAACAATGGCAAAAAATTGCGATTGCAGCGGCAGAGCAATCAGGGCGTAATTTTGTGCCAATCATCCACCCTCCGGTAGATTTAAAGCAATGGCTTGCACAAGATACCAATGCAATAAAGCTAACTCTCCACCCTCGTGCTGAGCACAGTATTAAAACTATTACGGTGCCTAAAGATGGCGTGCGCTTCTTAGTGGGCCCCGAAGGCGGCTTTACCGATGATGAAATGGCACTAACTAAACAACTAGAATTTGTAGATATTCGTTTAGGCCCACGCGTTTTACGAACAGAAACAGCCGCTTTAACGGTCTTAAGTGCATTACAACTTCAATTTGGCGATTTAGCTAATTGAAATAACTAAAAGCACCCTCATATAAACAGTAACATTTATAGTAAGGCACAGCGCATGGCAATTAAGTTAGGTATTATTTCTGATCCTATTAGTGGATTTAACATCAAAAAAGACACCGGTTTTGCAATGATGATGCAGGCGCAAGAGCGCGGCTACGAAATCTACTACATGGAGATGGATGATTTATCACTTCGTAAAGGAAAATCGTATGCAACCGCCGCTAAAGCGCAAGTATTTAATAACGCTGAAAAGTGGTACGAACTTGAAGAAAAAGCCACCATTGCACTTGCCGACTTAGACGTCATTCTAATGCGTAAAGATCCTCCTTTTGACACCGAATACATTTACGCAACGTATATTCTAGAGCGCGCCGAGCAAGAAGGTACGCTTATAATTAACAAGCCACAAAGCCTACGTGACGCGAACGAAAAGCTATTTACAGCATGGTTTAGTGAACATACACCTGATACGTTAGTAACACGAAGCCAAAAGCAAATTCGTGAATTTTTAGCCGAGCATAAAGATATTATTTTAAAACCACTGGATGGTATGGGTGGCGCTTCTATTTTTCGTGTAACAGAAAGCGACGCGAACATTGGCGTAATTTGCGAAACACTTACAGAGCACGGCAGTCGGTTTGCAATGGCACAAAATTATATCCCTGAGATCAAACAAGGCGATAAGCGCGTATTAATAGTTGATGGCGAAGTAATTCCATATTGCCTAGCACGTATCCCACAAAATGGGGAAACTCGCGGCAATCTGGCCGTTGGTGGTCGCGGGGAAGCACGCCCACTTAGCGAATCAGATTTAAAAATAGCGCAAGCTGTAGCACCCACACTCAAAGAAAAAGGCCTAATATTTGTAGGCTTGGATATCATTGGCGATAAGCTAACAGAAATTAACGTAACAGCACCAACATGTGTACGTGAAATTGAAGCCGCTTATGATATTTCTATAACGGGTATTCTATTTGATGCTATAGAACGTAAATTAGATAAATAACTGACGCTATTTAAACCCCATTAATTTAAGTATTTCATACAATTGATGGGTTTTTTATGTCAATTCAAAGATTTATGCCATACTAAAAATTCATTATCAAATAATACCAGTCTGCTTATATATGGAGTCTATTTAACGTTAAGAAAATGACGCTATAACTAGGTGAAAATTTTTAACGACGTTATAGTGCAATTTAATTCGGTAAATTGCTCAAAGATTTATGCAGCTTGGTATAAAAGAATTGATT
>NZ_PNDU01000302.1:0-8129 GCF_005886635.1 Pseudoalteromonas sp. S558
GTTTGGTATTTAGGCAAGGCAGATCCTATGTCGTGTGGTTATTCCCCATAAACAGGCGATAACGCAGTATAAATGTCAAACCTCGCGCCGCGATTAAATCGTCCCTAGATTGAACAAATTTCAATCCACAAAGGTCAACACGCCCTAGGCGGACGTGAAGATTTATTACCACTGTGGTTCTCTACCATGCTACACCATTCACTGGTAGACACAGTAAGCGGTAACTATCACGACTTTGGACAAATCGGGGTAGCGTCGCTACTTATGGTTGCCCAAAACAACAATATTGATATTACCAGTGAACAAGCTAAAACAGCCATTGTTACGCCACTTTTGACCCTTCCTCCCCATAGCGATGTTAAAGAAGGACTGGCGAAACTCAAAGCTCAGGGCTATAAATTAGTAAGTCTTACAAATTCTTCAAACAAAGGTGTTAAGGCACAGTTTGAAAGTGCTGGTTTAATGTCGTACTTTGACGCACGTTACAGTATTGAAGATATTAAAATTTATAAACCAGACTTACGTGCTTATGAGTGGGTACTTAAAAAGCTAAATGTAGCACCCAATGAAGCAATGATGATAGCAGCGCACGGCTGGGATGTTGCTGGTGCAAAAGAAGCTGGCTTACAAACCACGTTCATTGCACGCCCTGGCAAAGCCCTTTATCTATTAGCTAAAAAACCTGACCACGTTGTGAAAGATTTACATGAATTAGCCGCTCTACTTAAATAAGTATGCGCTAATAAATCAATACCCAAGCGGTCAATGTCAGGATGATATTGGCCGCTTTTTTATAACTAACCCTAAATATGTCTTAGCGTATTTATTTCATAATCAGTATGTTAAAAAATTGAATGCAAACAAAGTATTTAGCTCGTTAAGCGTTACTTTATCTGCTAGCAATTTAGTACTCACAACGCTACTATTAAATAAATACGTGGTGGAGAAGATAATGAATAGTGAAAGATTAGGTGAATTTGAGCAGTACTTTCAAATAAATGAAAGTATAAGAGTGAATCTATTCGCTGTATCGAATGATGAAGTACCTCAATCGCAACTTGAATTAGAAGACGACATACCCCCACTATTTAGACTCGCTAACGAAGTCAGTGAACTTGAACAAAGCTCTTTACGCCCACTGCGTAACTTAGGCGATATAGCACAAGAGCTAGCTACTTTTTTGCAGGCGCAGTCACGTAAAATTGATTTAATAATGAGCCATATTTTAGCCTCAGAGCAAGCACAAGATAACGCTATACAATGTGATAGCTACGGCGGTGGCGGTATTCGTTTTACCTCACCAGATGTACACCCTATTGGTCAAGCATTTAGAACTAAGCTCTTTTTACATCACGAAGCCTCGGCTGTTTATTGTTACACCGAAGTGGTTGCCATAGAAAAGCAAGAGAGTGAGCATTATCAATACACCATGCTATTTACGGCCATTAGAGCAACCGATCAAGAGCTTATTGTTAGAGCGAGTTTACATGCGCAGACTCGTCAGCTTAAAAAACGCCAAGAACCCGAACCAAACCAAGCCGACCTAAACAGTGATAATTAGCTGACATCTTTATGTAAAATGCTAAACTAGCGTCATCTTAATTAGTATATAAAATTCATGAACTTTAGACTTTTACCAGAATGGGCCGAGCAAGACGCCGTTATGCTCACGTGGCCTCACAAAAACACCGATTGGGCCGACAACTTAGCACGTGTAGAACCTGTTTATACTGAACTTGCTAAGCACATAACAACGCAGCAACAGCTTGTTATTGTGGCGCATGACAGCGCCTTAAAAATGCATATTACAGCACTGCTAAATAGCGCTAATATCGCTCTAAATCGTGTTCATTTTGTAGTAACGCCTACCAATGATACGTGGGCACGCGATCATGGTCCGCTCACTTGTGGCGCTATTGATACGCTAGGGCAACTAAAAGTATATGATTTTACTTTTAATGGTTGGGGCAATAAGTTTGAAAGCACATTAGACAATCAAATAAACCGTACATTGGTAAAAGAATTAAGTAGTTCAAAAAACCAATATCAAGCACTCGATATGGTACTTGAAGGCGGTGGTATTGAGATAAACGAACACGGTGTATTACTAACAACCAGTGAGTGTTTGCTCAATAAAAACCGTAACCCAGATTTAAACCCAAGTGATATTGAAGCACTTTTAAAAGAGCACTTGGGCGCGACACGTTTTTTATGGGTTGATCATGGCTATTTAGCGGGCGATGACACCGACAGCCACATTGATACGCTCGTGCGTTTTGCACCAAATAATACCCTTGTCTATGTGCAGTGCGATGATAAAACTGATGAACACTTCAGCGCACTTGATGCAATGGAAAAACAACTGCAAACCTTTAAAACGGCCGATAACACCCCATATAACTTAATTGAGTTACCGTGGCCAAAAGCCGCTTATGACGATGAGCAAACACGCCTACCGGCTACCTACGCTAACTACTTAATTATTAATAATGCGGTACTTGTGCCAACGTATAATGATGCCAATGATGAACGTGCTCTTGCTCAAGTTCAAAAAGCATACCCTGAGCACATTATTATTGGCGTAAATTGCCAACCTATTATTGAGCAATTTGGCAGCCTGCACTGTATTACAATGCAATTACCTCGTGGATTTTTAGCTGGAGCAGCACAATGACAAGCCCTGCAAAGTTAACCGTTGCGTTAGTGCAACAAAGCAATACCGATAACGCTCAGCACAATATGGCAAAATCAATGAATGCCATTCGTGAAGCCGCTCAAAAAGGTGCAAAACTGGTTGTACTTCAAGAGCTACACCGAAGCCTCTATTTTTGCCAAACCGAAAATGTTGACGTATTTGATTTAGCCGAAACTATTCCAGGTCCTAGCAGTAATGCCTTAGGTGAGCTTGCTAAAGAGCTAAGTATTGTAATTGTCGCTTCTTTATTTGAAAAACGTGCAACGGGCCTTTATCACAACACCGCAGTTGTATTAGAGCAAGACGGCAGCATTGCGGGTAAATACCGAAAAATGCATATTCCTGATGACCCTGGTTTTTACGAAAAATTTTACTTTACCCCAGGTGATATCGGTTTTGAGCCTATTCAAACCTCGGTCGGTAAATTAGGCGTGCTAGTATGTTGGGATCAATGGTTTCCTGAAGCTGCACGTTTAATGGCAATGGCTGGCGCTGAGATATTAATTTACCCAACCGCTATTGGTTGGGATCCTAACGACGACATTGCTGAGCAAACTCGTCAAAAAGATGCGTGGGTTATTAGCCAGCGTGCCCATGCTGTTGCCAACGGTGTACCGGTAATTAGCTGTAACCGCGTTGGCCATGAAAGTGACCCAAGCGCGCAAAGCGATGGTATTGCGTTTTGGGGCAATTCGTTCATTGCAGGCCCACAAGGTGAATTATTAGCAGAGGCTAATAATACTGATGAGCAAATTTTAGTAGTAGAAATTGATCAAAAACGCTCAGAAAACGTAAGACGTATCTGGCCGTTCTTGCGTGACCGACGAATTGATCACTATAAAGACCTAACAAAAATATACCGAGACTAAGTCACCTGAACTCTGGGTAACAAATATAATGGCTCTTACTTGCTAAGAGCCAACTATAAATGGAGTAATAAATGGCGTTTGAGCAATGGGCAGCCTTGCCTTGGGTAAAATCTCAAAAAGATAAAATTCAATGGGGCCAGCTAAGCGGAAGTGGTTTAAGTATTGCCATTGCTGAAGGCGTTAAACAGCAAGACAACTTAGTCTTGATTGTTACGCCTGATACACCAAGTGCACTGCGCCTTGAAACAGAGCTAGAATATTTATTACCCGATAACCCAGTAATGGTATTTCCTGATTGGGAAACTCTGCCATACGATCACTTTTCTCCCCATCAAGATATTATTTCAGCCCGTTTAGCCACTTTAAATACCTTAAAAAAAGAACAACAAAGTGTGTTAATTGTGCCTGTATCTACATTAATGTTGCGCACTGCACCCGCCTCGTTTATTTACGGCTCAACAATAAATTTTAAAGTCGGCGACAAGCTAGACACACATAACTTTCGTGACAACTTAGAGCAAGCTGGTTATTTAAATGTTCAACAAGTAATGGAGCACGGCGAATACGCTATACGTGGCTCTATTGTTGATTTGTACCCTATGGGTAGCCCGCACCCATTTAGACTCGACTTTTTTGATGACGAACTCGACACTATTCGTTTGTTTGATGTAGAAACGCAGCGCTCTGATGAAAAAGTAGATAAAATTGAGCTACTTCCAGCACATGAGTTTCCAACTAACGACGCTGATATTGAACGTTTTAGAATAAGCTACCGTGAAAAATTTGGCGCAAGTTCGCAGCAAGATTCTGTATACATGCAAGTGAGTAAGGGTAACTGGCCTGCGGGTATTGAATACTACATGCCGTTGTTTTTTGAAAAGCTAGCGACTATTTTTGACTACTTGCCAGATACGACAACTGTTATGCAGCTGGGTGATTTAGAGCACGCGGCAGACACCTTTTGGCACGATGTAAATGTACGCTATGAGAACCGCAGAGTTGACCCACTTCGTCCATTACTAGAGCCTAATGCGCTTTATCAGCCTATTGAAGAGTTGTTTTCTAATTTAGGAAATTTTGCACGTATTCGCTTATCGCTTGCAAAGCTTGGCACTAAAGCAGGTAATAAAAACTTAAGTGTTGGCGAGCTGCCAGCCATTCGAATTGATCATAAACAGCATGAACCTTATGGCGCGTTTATAAATTATGTAGCAGAGCAAAAAAATAAAAAAGGCCGCATATTACTCAGTGTTGAATCGGACGGTCGTCGTGAATCATTACTGAGCATTCTAAAACCAAGCGGTTTAAAATTTAAAGAATTCGAAACACTCGAACAATTTATAAAAAGCGCGAGTGATGTAGGTTTAATAGTAAGCCCGCTTGAGCAAAGTGTGGTACTTGGTACTAAGCCCAGCCTTTCTATTATTACTGAGCAAGAACTGCTGGGTATAAAAGTATCTCAGCGCAGACGCCGCAAACATAAATACGAAGCCAGCCAAGATGCGCTAATTCGTAATTTAGCTGAGCTTAAAGAAGGCCAACCTGTTGTGCATCTCGATCATGGTGTTGGCCGTTATCAAGGTTTGCAAACAATTGACGCTGCAGGTGTAGTTACTGAGTTTGTTACGATTACTTACGCAAGTGAAGCTAAATTGTACGTGCCAGTATCTGCATTGCATATGCTTAGTCGTTACTCTGGCGGTGAAGAAGCCAGCGCCCCGCTGCATAAGCTTGGCTCAGATGCTTGGGAAAAAGCAAAAAAACGGGCGGCTGAAAAAGTTCGCGATGTAGCCGCAGAATTACTTGATATTTATGCTCAGCGCCAAGCAAAGCCAGGTAATAAATTCACTCTAGATGCCCCTGCATATCGCCAATTTAGCGATAGCTTCCCGTTTGAAGAAACTGACGATCAGCGCAACGCCATAGAAGCCGTATTAGGTGATATGCAATCAAAACAAGCCATGGATCGCTTAGTGTGTGGTGACGTAGGCTTTGGTAAAACAGAAGTGGCCATGCGTGCTGCTTTTGTAGCGGTTAACGATGACAAACAGGTCGCCATTTTAGTACCAACTACCCTGCTAGCTCAACAGCATTATGAAAACTTTAAAGACCGTTTTGCTGATTTTCCTATTGAAGTTGGTGTGCTTTCACGCTTTAACTCCACCAAAGAGCAAAAAGACACGCTTGAGAAAATGGCCAACGGTAAACTCGATATAGTTATTGGCACACATAAACTGATTCAGCAAGACATTAAATTTCACGATTTAGGCTTACTTATTGTTGATGAAGAACATCGCTTTGGGGTGCGTCAAAAAGAGAAAATTAAAGCACTGCGCGCCGATGTAGACATACTTACACTGACTGCAACGCCAATACCTCGCACACTCAACATGGCCATGAGCGGCATGCGCGATTTATCAATTATCGCAACGCCACCGGCTAAACGCTTAGCGGTAAAAACCTTTGTTCGCCAACGTGATGTAGAACTAATACGCGAAGCGGTACTGCGTGAAATTAAACGCGGTGGCCAAGTTTACTTTTTGCATAACAATGTAGAAACTATTGACCGTGTTGCACAAGAAATTAGTGAATGGGTCCCTGAAGCGAGTGTAACATCAGCCCATGGTCAAATGCGCGAGCAAGAGCTTGAGCAAATAATGACTGACTTTTATCATCAAAAATACAACGTGTTGGTGTGTACCACGATTATCGAAACCGGTATCGATGTACCTACAGCCAACACCATTATTATGGATAGAGCAGATAAACTCGGCCTTGCACAGTTACACCAATTACGTGGGCGAGTTGGCCGAAGTCATCACCAAGCGTATGCTTATTTACTGACGGGCGACCCAAAAGCGCTATCTAAAGATGCAAGTAAACGCTTACAAGCAATCGAATCGTTAGAAGATTTAGGCGCGGGTTTTGCCCTCGCTACACATGATTTAGAAATTCGTGGCGCGGGTGAGTTGCTTGGCGATGATCAATCAGGTCAAATGCAAACCATCGGCTTTAGTTTGTATATGGAAATGCTTGAACAAGCAGTAAATGCGCTACGCGAAGGTAAAGAACCAACACTTGAAAATCTACTAAAAAAACAAACTGAAGTAGATTTGAAACTAGCTGCATTATTACCTGACGACTACATACACGATGTTAATGCACGATTAGGTATGTACAAGCGCGTTGCTAGTTGTGCTAACCTTGACGATATGGATGAGTTACAGGTAGAGCTAATAGACCGCTTTGGTTTATTACCCGATGCCGCTAAAAACTTATTTAGCTTACAACAGCTTAAAATGCAGGCCAGCAATTTAGGGATAACAAAAATTGAAGCTAACCCTAAAGGCGGTTACTTTGAGTTCAGCCAAGATACTAAGGTTAACCCTAGCTTCATCATTGGTTTGATACAAAGTGCACCTAAGGTGTACAAAATGGATGGCGCAAATAAACTGCGCTTTGCAATTAGTGAGGCAAATGCCCGCGAACGCTTAAAAATGGTCACTGCAATGATTGCAGATTTCGAAAAAAAGGTTAGCCATTAATGTTGCTAAAAAAATCGCTGGTTATTTTATGCTGCTTATTTAGCAGCACTGCATTTGCAGAGCGTTGGTTTGAGGTTGAAGTGCTCATATTTAAACAGCGCCCCGCCCCCTACTTGCAAGAAGACTTTAGCCTTAAACATAAAGCTATTGCAGATAAAAATACCCTAGACCTGTTGACTCCACTTTATACAGAGCAAGCTAAACAAGCGTGCATAGATGGTGATGAGCGCTTTCAAACACGTTCATTTACCGATTCATTAGTTGGCATTAATCCACAGTCAAGTGTGTGTGATGAGAGCATTGATTATTTACAAAGTTACGATGAACTCCCTGTGACTCCCCTTGTTGAAACACAAGAAGCAATGGAGCAAACTTACCTTTTATCATCTGAGCAATTGCAATTTAAAACTCAATATGCACAGCTCTCTCGTAAAGGGCTAACACCTTTACTGCATACAGGCTGGCGCTTTGAAGGAGCAAGTAAATCACGCTCGCCGAGCATGCATTTAATTGCAGGTCAGCACTTTAAAAATGATCTTAATACAATACCTAGCTATGCTAACCCTGATTTTATTAGCTTGTTAAACGCTCAACCTGCACTGTTTAACGCTCCAGATAAGCCAAACGTTAAATGGGAACTCGATGGTTTATTTAAGATTCATTTACGTCATTATCTCTTTATAACAGCCGATTTTGATATCAGCCAAAAACTAGAAAATGGTGATATAGAATCAGCCCGCTTTTCACAATTTAGACGTGTGATCAGTGGCGAAGTGCACTATCTAGATCATCCTCGTATGGGAGTAATAGTGCAAATAAGAAAGTTTAACCATTAACCTTATACCAATTGCATTAAATTAGTGATCTATTATAGGGATAAGAAAACAGCTCAATAACAAAGCTAAAATTATGATACATAGTTGTTCTATATGAATAATTTTTAACGTAGTTAGTGAGTTATTTAATACGCTAGAATGATCATGTTTTTAATAAAATTGTTATTATTACCGATTACAATAC
>NZ_PNDU01000303.1:0-504 GCF_005886635.1 Pseudoalteromonas sp. S558
GTTAGTGAGTTATTTAATACGTTAGAATGATCATGTTTTTAATAAAATTGGTATTATTTATCGTTTACCACTTTACGCACTACAGGCTCTAGGCTTTTCATACCCCAGTGCCTTCCTTTATCAAGCGCAGCCTCTACATCAAGACCCTGCTCATGTGCAGAAATTGCCATCAATGCCCCAACTCGATTACTGCTTGCACAATGCACTAAAATCGATTCTCCCTTAAACTCATTAAGTAAGTTTATTAAATTACGCGCATTTTCAACTGTAACATCCTGCGCACCTGCGATCGGTAATGCGTGATAGTTCATTCCTAGAGATCGTACAAACTCACCTTCATCCCACGTTTGTTCACTAGAGGAGCGTAAGTTTATGACATGCTTTACACCCGCTTGCGATAGCAACTTAATCTGCTCAGCGCTAGGGCGTGTTGACCTTTCGTGATTGATTTTGCAGCAGACTGTTTGGTATTTAGGCAAGGCCGAGCCTATGTAGTGTGGTTAT
>NZ_PNDU01000304.1:0-7561 GCF_005886635.1 Pseudoalteromonas sp. S558
ATCGTCCCTAGAAAGAACCCAAAGGGCAGCGCATGTTTGGCATTTATGCTGCGTTATCGCCTATTTATGGGGAATAACCACACTACATAGGCTCTGCCTTGCCTAAATACCAAACAGTCTGCTGCAAAATTAATCACGAAAGGTCAACACGCCCTAGGTTTAATTATATTTTAGCAATGACTAATTTTTTTGCATGCGGCTCATTTCTGCATGACAGCTTTGCATTGTTAGCAAGGTTTTAGCTAGTGCCGCTTCGCAATCAGCAGGTTGTGGTTTATCCATTGCTGATTTAATTTCTGCAAGTGTTTTATCTTCAACCTCCTCAAGCTCTTTTACATATGTGCTGTCGTTGTTTGAGCTAAATGTAGTAAGTAACGCGGTATAAGCACGGCGTGCTTCAATAGCAAATGAAGAACCATCCTCACGCTCACCTTTTTCGTTAATAGCATAAGGTTGCAGGCGTTCAACACTTACTTTTCGTGCGTCAATCATACGTTGAAAAAGTGCGCCAATTGCTGGGTCTTCAATTTTTTCTTGGGCTTTTTCATAAAAGTCGATGCCACTGTTCATTACTTGGATGATGTCTGTAATATGATTTACTTCTGTTCCTTGATGGGTGTTCATAATGACCTCTTTAATTAAATGAATGTAAACTTCCATTTAATTAAAGCAAAGGCTGTTCCACATAATTATTTATTTTAAGGTATTGATTTTAAATGTTTGTTTTTGTTTTTTAGTAAAAAGGCTAATTGTTTTTTAAATTAGCCTAGCAATTTTTACAAGGGATCGTGTAATAAAGTTATTTTAGCTCCTCTGCCACCTCAGCTACTTTTTGACGTAGCCAAATATGACTGGCATCTCTGTGTAAAAGTGGGCTCCAGATCATATCAAGCTCAAAGGGCGGAATAGGAAAAGGAGGTTCTAAAATTTTAAGACCTGCATCGTCTAGGTAAATATTAGCGGCTTTAGATGGCAGGGTCGCAATCAGGTTTTTCTCTTTTGCTAAATGAATTGCTACATGGTAATTACGTGTAAACGTAGCAATATTTCGATGCTTTCCAAAGTGTGCGAGTGCTTCGTCAACCCAACCTAATTTTTGTACGTCTTTTGGGTCCATACCTACACCGACGCCAAAACCGGTTTTACTCACCCATATATGACGTGCTTTTAAATAGCTATCAAGGCTGAAGTTTTCAATTATTGGATTATCGGCTTTTACTAAGCAGCAAAAGCTATCTTTCCAAATACGTTTGTGATGAAACGATTGCGGTAGATTTTCAAAGCGATTGATTGCCATATCTACTTTACCATTTTCAACGTCATGGAAGGTAACATCACTTGGCGTGAGTATGTCTAAGGTTGTATCAGGCGCTTCTTCGTGCAATTTACTCAGCAGCTTAGGAGCAAGGGTGCTGGCAGCGTAATCGCTGGCCATTATTCTAAATACACGCTTACTCTGGCTTGCTTCAAACTCTCTGTTAGGGGCAAGAGTTTCTTCAAGCGTCATTAAGATGCCGCGTATCACAGGTTGCAGCTCTAATGCGCGCTCTGTAGGGACCATCCCATCGCTGGTACGCACTAAAATAGGATCGTTGAACAGGTTACGCAATCGTTTCAGGCCGTTACTCATCGCCGGTTGTGTGATACTTAATTGGTTTGCAGCGCGTGTTACGTTACATTCTCGCAGTAGTGTGTCGAGGTAAACGAGTAAATTTAAATCTATTTTACTTATATTCATTGTGTGTCCTTTGCGTCTACCAGTGATGAATAAATCGCTGTGCTGTCGGATATGGATAAATGTGACTCACTTGCCCATCCTTTACATTCTGCTGTGCTTGCTTCCAAAAACTAACATCAAGCAATTCAGGGTGCGTGCTTATCAAAAACTGTTTGTAAGTCGGGTTAGGTGTAACAAAGGTACATAACTGCTCAGGAAAAACATCTTGGGGTGCGACCGAGTAGCTCTGTTCGTCGGTTAAATAGTCGTCGTAACTTTTTGGTTTCGGTAATTCTCTAAAGTTCATATCTGTTAAATATTGTACTTCGTCGTAATCATAGAAAATAATGCGCTTGTGTTTACTTACCCCAAAGTTTTTTAAGAGCATATCACCTGGAAATATATTAACGGCAATCATTTCTTTGAGTGCTTGGCCGTATTCTTCAATGGCATCTGCTGCGCTTTCGTCATCTGCATTTTCTAAAAACAGGTTCAGAGGTGTCATACGCCGTTCAATGTAAAGGTGTTTTATTATCAACCAGTCTCCTTCAATAACCATAGATGAGCCAATTGTTTTATGTAACTGCTCAAGCAAATTACTATCAAAACGCGACAAAGGAAATACGACATTGGAATACTCTATGGTATCGGCCATACGGCCTACACGGTCATGGCTTTTTACTAGTTGGTAGCGTTTTAAAACAGTGTCGCGGCCAAATGGCTTACTTTCACCAAATTTATCTTTTATTACTTTAAATACGTAACCAAATGAGGGCAGTGTAAATACCATCATCACCATACCTGGGGTGCCAGGTGCTATGGTAAACTCGTCATTCGAGTGTGTTAAGTGGTTTAAAAACTCACGATAAAACTCTGTTTTACCTTGTTTATGAAAACCAATAGCATTGTAAAGCTCAGCAATAGTTTTATTGGGCATTAATTGATTTAAAAACCGAACTAGCGCCGAAGGGGCATGCGTTTCTACCATAAAATAAGCACGCGCAAAGCCAAAAATAACGCGCATTTGTGATGATTTAGTGAGTAGGGCGTCTAAATATAGGCCTTTATCTTCATGGTGAAGGACTGCAATAATAAATGGCTGCACACCGCTTTGAGAAACTACTCGGCCAACGATATACGCGGCTTTGTTACGATAAAATGCAGTATGGAGTATATCAAAACGCATTTGCCATGGCTGATGGTGTGTGTCGGGCGCTTGTTTATAAAATGCCTTAACAAGCAGGCGAATATCACGCTCTAAATCGACAAACGGGGCTTTAAAATCAAAATGGTTAATAATGCGCTTAATTGTTGGTTTTAAGCCATCAACTACCGGGAAATAACTCCGGTACTCAGACTCTACCGGTACCGATGGCGCATCTTTTAATGTCGCCTGTACAAATATAAAGTCGTTGTGAAAGTAGCGCCTGTGATACAAACGACAAAATACTGAATTATAAAATGTTTCAGCAAGCTCGGCTTGAGGGTGAAAGCATAAAAAGTGTTGATATACTTTTTTTACTTCAAGCCAAAAAACTTCGTCGAGGGTATCTGTAGGATGGGCTTTTTTTAAAGACTGGGTGGTTTCGTTAACACGATCATCATAATAACTAATCCGCAGGCGGCTAATATCATTAATTGCTTGCCAGTTTTTATTAGCGAAAGCGAGCGGGGCTTTAGCGGTGATTTTTTGAAATAGTTTATAGTGCTTTTTAAAGCCGGTTAAAATTAATTCAGCAATATTACGTGGCTGCATAAGCACTCCTTAATACATGTTAGAGTTTATACTCTATTGTGTTAAGGATATGTTATTTTGGATTTAAAACCAAGCTAAATTACGCCTTACGCCTTTATGCGAGTTTTATTTTGTTTGCTGGTATAGGGTTATTTCTTTTTCGAGCTTTTTAATTTTTTTAGAAATAACAAAGGCTTCTTTTTTATGTGTTTTATTTATTAACTTGATCTGTTTAGTAATATCTTTAGCAATACGCTTTTTGTCATCATCACTTAGAATATGACTGAGCCGTTGCTGTTGTTTATATTCGTCGCGCTGTTTTTCACGGTCGAGTATAGCTAATTTATGGTTATTACTTCGAAGCTGAGCTTGTAACATGCTTAGTATTCTTTCACGCTCAATATCGTTTAACTGTTTGTTGTAATCTGTTTTAGGAGCTGTTTGGAGTACGTTGGTGGTATTTACTTTGTACGTAGTTGCTTGATCATCACAAGGGAATTGAGAAAATATAGTCCCTTTTGCTGTGACACATTTGTAGTAGGTTGTGGCGTTACTGCATAGACTAATTGAGAAGCAAAATACATATAAAAAGTAACGAGAATGTTTACACATAACTGCCCTCCTTGGATTTTTTTTACTTTGCTAATAGTGCGCGTGAAAGTAAAACTATAACCTAGCATGGCGGTTTAGCAAGCTAGGTTATGCGCGGTAATTACTGCGTAAATGTTTTTAATTTTTTAATGCTTTGAACTAAAAATGGAATATCTAGCCCTTGCTCTATAGAAAACCCCTCAGCGGCAGAGATATTTTTAAAGTTTCCATCTGAATCAATAAGTGTAATTCTATCTTTCTTATAAGTTATCACCACGCCTTGGGAGTAATTTACGCCCATGTCATCTTTTTTCTTGTATAAATTAACACCCAGCATAGTTTGTTTTGCAATAGCTTTGCAATTTAGATACTGACCCACACTTGTTGCCATTAAATCGCTTGGCTGAATTAGTCCATCTACTTTTGAAATTCGCTTATCAGAGCTATATAAAACAGAAGTCGTCACAACTTCTTGGCTATCACTTGCTAAGCTGAAGGCGAAAAACTGGCTAGTTTCATCATGAGAGATCAGCGTGTCAGACCCTTTAATAACTCTAATAACGCTATTAGTGTGGGCTTGATCGTTAATAAAGCTTAGCTCGTCTATCCCTTTTATTTCTATGCTTCGACGCTGACTTTGCCAAGCGGGTAGCGTTTTATCTTTTAAAATTGCCATTTTATAAAAAGCGGGCAAACCATATACTAAGCTAAATAGCATATCGTCATGATCTGTTGGCTGCAAAAATTGCTTTGTTTTATACACTGTTTTATTTGCAATAAAATCTGCAAGTTGTTTATCTGTTTCAAAAACAAATATATCAATATTCTTTTGTGCATAATCGTCACACTTTGCCAAAGGTGTCGGTATTTGGTAATTAATATTTTGGTTATTAATTTTAACGTTATGTGCTTGGTTGTAGCTCTCTATATCAAGCAAATCGTTTTTAGCTAATAAGCTTTTAGCTGTCGTAGGATACGAAAGTGGTAGGACGTTATCTTGCTTAGTGATATCAAATTTTAAATTTGCATCGGCCCAAATATGAATGCTATGGCTAAGTGCAAAACACATAATTAAAAATGAAATTGCATATCGAGCAAATTTCAATTGTTTTAGTTGTTCTAAACGTTGCCACGTAAAGTTACTGACAATTAATTGAAATCCTAATATGAGCAGAACAACAGCGCTTGCAAGTATTGTTGTTAACGCCGGAGAGCTAGTTAAGCGATGCCATAAAAGCGATAAAATTTCTGGTAAGGCCGATGTGCTTAAATGATACCCTAAATTAAAATAGACATAAGCATCAAGCGTCAGTAACGAAGCCCCACACGTAGCAATGACAGCAGCCATGCCGCGAATATGTCTGGGGTAGGGGAAAACTAAACTAAGCGGGAATACCGTCAGCACAAACGCTATAAAGGCAATAAAACTAGTGTGGCTTAACCATGTCACTAGCATATAAGTGATGCCCATAAAGCTTGTTGGCGGCGAGTCGGCAAATAAATAGCTTAAACTAATTAAGAGCGCTAAACCGATATTGGCAAAGGTAAACCAATGCCCCCAGCTTAACAACTGACTCGCTTTTGATGAAAACTGATTGTGCTGCGATAAATTCATAGAGTCTATTTAACCGACTGTGAAAGAGCTTTTGCAAAGTTCTCAGTGACGGCTTGTCTTTTCCCTGTTGGTACATGCTCTTTTAGGATATGCGTGATAGAATTTCCTAAACACATTAGACTTAAATCAACCGGCGCATTGTGCTTAGTTAGCACATCAATAAGCTGATCGACGATTTGTTCTACTTCTTCATTAGAGTATTTTGATAAGATTGGCATCAGTTGGTTCAATAAAATAGTTATATTCCCGTATTTTAACACTAGAGGCGTGAAAAACAAAGATGACAACAGACGTTAAAAAATTAGTCGTTCATTATGTAGACAAAAAAGACGATGATACGCAAATTCACCTTCGAAATGATGAAATGATCATTAATGACAAAGTGGCCGTGTTTATTGAGCAATTGCATCATGCATACAACGGCAAGCCTGGTAAAGGCTACTGTGCGTTTAGTGGCGATAAAAACAGTGTTGTTGCGTCAGCAATGCAAAGTTACCGCAATGACGAGCTTGGCTTTTGGCACATGACAGAGCAAGCCTCAACAGTTTTAAAAGAAGAACTTGATAAGTATGCATTTAGCGAAACAGGCTATTTAGTATTTTGTCATTATCAGTATGTTGCTACCGATTACATGTTAATTGCGATGATTAACATTAAAGAGCACTACTCAATGACTTCAGAGCTCGATTTAGCGGCTTCTCGTCATTTAGATATATCTCGTATGCAACTTGCAGCGCGTATCGATTTAACAGCGTGGGATACACAGGCAGAAGATAATCGTTATATTTCGTTTATTAAAGGGCGTGCGGGTCGTAAAGTTGCTGACTTTTTCTTAGACTTTTTAGGCTGTGAAGAGGGGATTGATTCAAAACAGCAAAGCCAAGTAATGCTTAGCGCAGTCGAAGATTATTTATCTGAGCAACAATTTGATAAATCAGAAAAAGACGACTTACGTAAACAAGTATTTGATTACTGTAACGATTGCGTAACTACTGGTGAAGATGCCAGCGTAAGTGAGCTTTCTGCAACGCTTACAAAAGGCGATGACAGCCCGTTTGACAGCTTTTGCAAAGAACAAAGTTACGACTTGGAAGAAACTTTCCCTGTGGATAAAAAAACCGTAACTAGTATGGTTAAATTTTCAGGGCTTGGTGGAGGAGTAAGTGTAAGTTTTGAGCGTAAGCATTTAGGTGAACGTGTAACGTATAACGAAGCAACTGATACGTTAGTGATTAAAGGTATTCCGCCAAACTTAAAAGATCAGCTACAACGTTTTATGGAAAATGAAAGCGAATAATTTTTTGATTTAGCAGAAAGTTGATTTAAGAACGCGATATTTATATCGCGTTTTTTATACGCTGTACTTGTTCTGGTTTATCATTTTATGCTGGTTGGTATTATTAGTGATTACGGGCGTTGCCCGTCACGCCAACAAGTTGCGTGTCTACAAGTGTGTGTTTATAAGTTGGGATTATGCAGGGTGTTAAATTGTGGCTGTAGGCGTAAAGCTTGCTTGCGCGAAAAGCATCGCTTTTATGTGTTTAATGTTTTGGTAAGTGAAACTTTTAGGTATTTAAACAAAAAAGCCCCGCTATTTATTAAATAGCGGGGCTTTTTAATGAGTACTAATTACTAATCAACACTCATTGTTTTAGTCATTGCAGCGCTTGCACGACCAGCAGGTTTGATGGAACCTGCACGTAACCCACTATCAGGCACTAGTTCACGTTTGTCATGAGCCATAGCAACAGATACATGTTTTACTTCGCTATCAGTCACTGGAGTTGGCTGTGCCATTGGCGCACTTGCTGACCCTTGAGTAACTACTGTTTTAACATGCGGTGCTGATTTCTCAGCTTTAGTAGGCTGCTCAGTTACTACAGGCGTTTCAACTTTAGCTGGC